>CADBOV010000016.1 GCA_902796385.1 uncultured Lachnospiraceae bacterium | reverse complement strand
CCTGTGTCGGAGCCGGAAGCGTCAGCGTTTCTTCAGGCGCTGCCGTACCATCCTGCTTCATGTTAAGCTTTGCGGACTTTAACTTCACATCTGTCTTAACGGTATATGTGATCGTTACCGAAAGCTCATTTGAATAAACCGTATCACCTTTTTCAAACTTTACATCCTCGATCTTTGACTCGATCGTAATATCGTCCTTCGAGAAATTGATCGTAGGATACTTTCCTGTTGAAACATTTCCCGCAGCGTCGGTTGCTTTAATCTCAAAGGTTCTGGTTCCGCCATTTCCCTTCAGGGTTTCAAAGTTATCTGAAGGAACCGTTACCTTGTAATACTCAACTGAATCAATCGTCTCCGTCGAAGAAGAAGGATACTCATTATTTGTAGTCTGATCCTTAACGGTCACGAAATCCATTCCGCTTCCGCCTGTCTCATCCTCTGCCGGGATCAGGAACGTAACTGCCTTGCTCGGAGTAACCGAATCGACCGGTGTACTGTCAGGCAGTGATTTTGTATTTCCACCCTGCTGCAGTTTCATGGAACCGATGGTCGGTGCTGTCGGATCATAGAAGATTCCGCAGACATCCTGCTTGGGAAGCTGATCCTCACCGACAACCTTCGGTGCTATCTTATAGGTTGAAAGTCCTGTAGGAAGCGAGCCTTTGTTGATTTCAAATTCCGCAGTTGTTTTCGCTGTGGGGTTCCCCGAAAAACTATATGTACTCAGAGCAGTTGTATCCGTACCACGATACAGGCTTGCCGAATCCAGGGCGAAGCCGGAAGCAGGTTCCACATCTGCTTTAAGCTGTACATAATAATTCTGACTGTTTACATAGTAAGTGGTTGCATCATACTTATTTGTTATTTCCGTACCATTGTCCGTTATACGCGAATTGGAAACGGTTGCTCCCGGTGTCAGATAAGAGATGCTGAGCGAAATCGTTTCAGCAGTCTTTGTACCGCTCTGCAATGTGATCGTACGGCTCAGATTTGTCTTACCTGAATTAACGGATCCGCCGGCGATCACAACTGTGGTTGTATAGACATCGTCTACTTTTGCAGTTGTCGGTGCCGATGCGTGTGCAGCCTCCGTTGTTGTTGTAACACTATATGTCCCCGTAACATTTTCCGCTGTATTAACCGAAACGGTGATATCCGCACCCGGTTTTGCATTCTCAATCGTCAGAGTCTTATTTTCAGCATCATATGTGCCAATGGACGAACCACTTGCAGTTGCGGAAACTGTGCCCAGGCTGATATAAAAATCTCTTACTGCAGTGCAGTTTGAAAAATGAGCGCAGACATCTCCCCCCTCTTTCGGAAGAAGGACAGCCTGATACACAACGTAGGATCCGTCCGCAGTATCCGTATTTGCGCTTAAGGCAGTATTAACGGAGCTTACATCAGTTGTCCAACCTGTAACCTGATCGTAATCCTTTGCGGTTTCACTCTTTTCATATGCAACGGAAACCGAACCGTAGATCAGATTCGCACCGGAACTGGTCGTAGAATAGGTCGAATCCGTTGTCACACTGACGGTTGCCGTAGCGTCTGTCACTGTGGCTGAAACATCCGTAGGTTCCTGAACACTCAGCGTAACCTTTGTTATCTCTTGTACCGTAGCATCAACCTGGGGATCCGGATCAGCTGCCGGTATACCCTCTGTGACCTTGCAAAGAACGGCAGTTGATGCCACATCTGCGCCTGCTGCAGTCGAAAGCTTCGTAACTGCGGTTCCGGCGGTAATATCCAGGCCGCTTGCCGTAGGAACTTCGCCTTCCTTGTACCAGCCGTATCCATTCGTCGCATCCACGCTCGGCAATACAAAGGAAACTGCATCCGACGGGCTGTATACCGTATACTGCGTGATTGTCCCGGTCAGAAATTCTGCCGAATAGCCGTCCAGAAACGTCGTATCATCATACGGCGTAACAGCCGGAAGCGGATCCGCTTCACTGACACTCTCACGGCCGTTGATATAGACCATGCTGAGTATCATGACCAAACTGAGCAAAAAAGCAGTTGCGCGACGCAGAATCTGTTTTTTCCTTCTCGCTCTCTTTTCCATTACTCTCTTCCTTTCATCTTCTGAAATGAATTTCAATGCGTTACAGTGCTTCATCTGTATGAACGATTGTTTCAGAATAAAGAACTTTAATACCTACCGAATCCTTGCCGGATTCATTTGCATTGGAATGGATGCTCCTCAGAACCGCCGTTTCCTCTGCACTATAGCGTCCCACAATTTCCTCATCCTCCGGAATGCTGGATCCGGAAATAAGCACATCCGTTTCCTCATCCGGAATTTCTTCCGATCTGCCTCCTGCCGGTCCACCGGATGTCAGTACATCAGTCTCTTCATCATCCGGATTTCCGAGAACCTCTGTCTCTTTCTCGGAAACGGATACGCCGCCGCCCAGAACATCGGTTGCATCCTCGCTGCCACCGCTTCCAAGCACCTCTGTATCCTCAGCATCCTGAACATAATTCGGTTTCTCAAGACTTCCGGTGAAATCAAGGACCTCTGTCTGTTCATTTGCCTTACTCCGATCCTTCCTGGGCCGGATTCCGGAACGGTCGGATGCAGCATCTCTTGCAGCATCCCTTACCGCATTCTGCACGGACGGCCCGGAGGCAGTTGCCGCCTTCGTTGCGCCCAGCGAACCTGAGGTATTCGATGTGCCGGTCTTAAGAGAACCGGTTTCCATCTCGACTTCACGTACATGGATCTTGGATCCACGTTTCTTCTTTGAACTTGCTTCTATATTACCGGAACGGATTTCTTCAATTGCCCGTTTCTGTGTTCTACCTGTTACAACTCCCAATGCCTTAGGTATCTTAAGGACAAAGAAGAGAACAATGGCTGCAATCAGAAATGCCACTGCCAGGATCAGACCGGTATAGAATAGTGTACGATACATGCCCATACCCATCACTCTCCTTTCTCTTCTGTAGTTTTTGTAGTGGATGACTCACGGATCTTTTCCATGTCAGTCACCAGCTTAAGCCAGTTGGCATTGTTTTCGATTCCCGGAACCTTTCGTCCCTCATCATAGATCTTAAGAACCGTCTCCTTATCGGCTTTTGACCAACGTGTTATATCATTCACTTTAGCATAATAGGTATCATATACATATACAAGATGTTTTGAGTAAACTCTTGCACGATTGCTGTCTGCAGCGTCACCGATCTCTTTTAACTTTGCTTCTGCGGTCTCATATGTCTTGACTGCATTCTCAAAGTCATCCTGCTTTGCATAGATGTCGGCGATGCGGCACATCTTATCTTCGTAAGACTTACGGTAAGCGACCATATTCTCATTGTCGCCTTCCATCTGGCCGATCTGCATATTTCCTTCGATCTGTCTGATAACTTCTTCACATGACCTGATCGCAAGACTGTACATGGATTTATCGGTTTCTGCCAGTTTATAATAGATTGCCGCAAGACTGTTATTATAATCGTAGGTAAAGAGCGCTTCGCCTTCCCCACTGTACTCACCGAGATCATCAAGCGCCTGGCGCATAACCTTTTCACCGGCTTCGGCTACACCGTCTTCCTCGACATACGTAGCATAAATGCCGCCCAGTGTCTGGTAGTTGATGAACTTCTGTTTTTCCGAATTTGTGAAATGCTTCTTATTATATTCGGCAAACTGATTTACGTTGTCGATCAGTTCCTTGACATTCGGATTGCTGCTGGAGCGGATCTGCGCGATACTGTCATAGTATCTTGCCAGTTCCCCATAGTCCGGATCATCCGAAGGAACCATACGGAAATACTTATCTGCAACCGCATAGTCCTGCTTCTCCGTGAAGTAGGCAAGACCAAGGCGGAAAAGAACTTCCGCATTTTCATTGATCTTATTATCCCCGTTGTTCAGACGGTTGGCTACCGTATTCAGACCATCATCGATCTTCAATGCTTCATTCTCAGGAACATTCGGATTCTTGGAAGCATCGATGTAAAGATCAATATAGTTTACATACGCATCCGCGTTGTTTTCCTTCAGATCAAATGCCTTCTTATACTGCTCTGCTGCTTCTGCATATTTCTGCTGGGATTTCAGATCCGTTCCCTTTTCAATATAAGCAGCATAGTTTTCCTGCTCGATCCGGCGCATTCCGCTGTAACCGATGATCGCCGTGATGGCAGATGCTACGGTAAGCGCAACGCAGGCGCCGAAGATGATCACTTTCTTCTTATTTGCTTTCTTATAGGAATCATCCAGCTCAGTGTAATGATCCAGTGCATATAACAGCTCGGAGCAGGACTGATAACGATCATTCGGATTCGGCTGTGTACATTTCAGAATGATCTGCTCCAAACCTGTGGAAAGAGAAGGATTCCATTGACGGATCGGCTTGATCTCATACGGCGGTTCACAGGGGTTCATACCTGTTACCATATGATACATCGTTGCACCCAGATTGTAGATATCCGTTCTTGCATCCGTGTTATAGATTCCGCGTCCCTGTGCATCACCGAACTGCTCCGGAGCAGCATATCCGCGTGTTCCGAGAGCGGTTGTATCCGCATTATTCTCTATCGTATACTCTTTTGCCGTACCGAAGTCGATCAGCTTTACGCCGCCCTCGGGACGAAGCATTACATTTGCAGGCTTCATATCCCGGTAAATGATCGGCGGATCCATCGAGTGAAGATAATCCAGTGCCGATGCAAGCTGGATACCCCAGTCAATAACATCTTCCTGTGACTGAGCTCCTTCCTGCTTCAGCACGTCTCCCAGGTTCGTTCCTTCAATGAAGTCCATCACAACATAAATGGTTCCACGACTGTTAATGATGTCTACAATTCTCGGAAGAACCGGATGATCAACGTTCTTCAGGATATTTGCTTCACGTTCAAGACCTTTTAAAAGTGTTTCCGTGCTTTTGGATCCATCGTTCTTCATCTCCTTGACAGCCCACTGCTTATTCAGTCGGTTATCACGGGCAAGGTATACGATGGACATACCACCACGTCCGATCTCTTTCAGTATCTCGTATTTTCCGTCTAATACTGTACCTTCTTTTGTCATCCTCTACTTCCCCACTACATTGTCTTAATAACGGCAACTGTGATATTGTCCGTTTCTTTTCTGTTCTTTACCATTTCGGTCAGATAAACGCAGCCGTATTTCATTTCTTCTTCTGTAAGACATGCTTTCGGTCCGAGTTTTTCAACCATTTCGTCATCCGAGATCTGATGACGGAATCCGTCGGAACAAAGCATATATACTGCATCCTTTTTCAGGTGTCCCTTAACGAAATCCGGCTCAACAACATTGGATGCGCCTACACACTGCAGAAGAACGCTTCTTCTCGGATCAACTGCAGCCTGCTCGGGCGTCATACGCCCGTTTGCAATTTCTCTTGCCACAAATGTCTGGTCATTCGTCAGAAGTCTGACACCGGTGCCGGACATTTCATAAATGCGGCTGTCGCCTACATGTACAATATAAAACTCATCATTAAACATAAGGATCGCCGAAACGGTCGTACCCAGCATCAGATTGTTATCTGCGCCGTATTTTCCGAGGCGCTGGTTCTGCTCCTGAATGATCCTGTTCCAGTCAGTTCTGAGTGCTGAAACCGTAAACTCGTCCTTCAGGACCATATCTGCAAAGTCCTCATCGAACCATTTGCAAAATGCATAGATTACTTCCTTCGATGCAAGCTCTCCTTTTGCAAGTCCTCCCATTCCGTCACATACTATTCCGAATGCAACCTTTCCCTTGGGCGAATCAATAATTCGGATAGCAAGTGAGTCCTGATTCGTATTTTTTCGTATGCCTATATCTGTATTATAGGTCGCGGTAAACTCCATGTTAATCTTCCTTTCTGAGATGGAATACAAAATCTTCGTCGCCAAGGCGAATGATCGCGTTGTTCTTAAGCAGGATCTCATCACCCTCACGCATACGTTTTCCGTCTACAAATGTTCCGTTTGTAGATTTCAGATCTCTCAGATAGTTTACTCCATTCTTACGGACAATCGCACAATGTGTACGGCTGATCGCGGAATTATTTTCAATCGAATAATCTGCATGCAGCTGCGACTTACCGATCGTGAAGTAGTCCTTTGTAACCATGATCCGTTCTTTTGTCTTCATTCTGACAAAGTTCGGTTCCGGTTTTGCCTGTGCCGGCTGCGGTGCTGCCTGCGGTGCCGGTGCCGGGGTCGGCTGTGCCGGTCTTGCCTGCGGCTGCGGTGCCGGTGCCGGAGTCGGCTGTGCCGGTCTTGCCTGCGGCTGCGGTGCTGCTGCCTGCGGT
>CADBOV010000015.1 GCA_902796385.1 uncultured Lachnospiraceae bacterium | reverse complement strand
GGATTCTCTTCCGCCTTTTTCCCATAGGGTTCCCATTCTCTTTGTTTCTGATATGCTTCCCGTTGCAGGTTCCTTTCGCCATCTTTCCTCTCCCGGTACTCCTCCTGCTGCAGGTTCCTTTCCCCATCTTCCCGTTCCCGGTACTCCTTCTGCTGCAGGTTCCTTTCGTATTCTTCCCGCTCTTCTCTTTCGCCCCGCTCCTCCAGGATCATGTTGCAGATCAGGAATATTACAAACGCGCCTCCCAGGATGGCAATAAATCCGAGTGAACGATTCCCGAGAAGGATATACAGCACTGCTGCACCCGCGAGAGTTATACCGCCTGCCCCGTATAATACGAATGCCCTGATATTCCTCTCTTCTTTTTCATCATTCCTGCATTCTTTTACTCTCCTGTCTTCTTCATCGTTCCTGCATTCTTTTGCTTTCCGGCGTTTTCCTTCTCTTCCGCTTCTTTCTATTACAAACGGCTCCGGCGGAATCACATCGTAAAAATCCACTTCCGTCACACAGCCGGTGCCGCTCTTTTCGGAGGACGGGGATCCCTTCAGGGAATTCTTTCCGGAGTTCCACTGCGTCGGTTCACGATAGTTTCCCGTTATCCTTCCCTGTCCGGACCCCGAGTTTTCCATCATCTGAAGCAGCATAGCCGGAGTAAAGCTTCCATCCAGAAATCTTCCGTACAGATCGTATAGTTTGATCACATCTGCCTCCACGCTGTGGTCAAAAACCGGAAGTATCTCCTCCATCAGCTGTTTCATGCCCGTCGCAAAATCCGGTCCCGGCTCGGGAACGATCATAAAGCGGATCCTTTTCAGGTTCTCATCATAAAAAAGGTATGGAAGGGACAGAAGGATCCCGTCCGCCGGAAGCAGAAACTCCTGAATCTCCGTGATACAATCCGCCACGGCTTTCAGCAATTCCTGTACCTCCTTCCAGCCGGGTCCGGCCGCACCCCATTTCCTCGGAAGACTTACCATTCCGTCTGCTTTAAATAACAGACTTAATTCTCCGTCCATCCTCTGAAACTGAACCGGCAGGATGGTTGAAAGATGATTGCTTCGAAGCATATTCTCAAAATATAAAACCGGGTTATTTCTTTCATCTGTCTTCACTTCATAATAGATGTTAATCCCCTTTACCCTTCGCAAGATTTCCATAAAAGCTCCATCTCCTCAATCTGTCACTGCATACATCTCGTTCCCTTTCGGTTTTTACGGGAAAGCTCCCATGATATTCCACTTCGCCTTCCAGCCCCAGCGTATCGTCGTCACACACAACCTGTCCCCGGGACTTCCTTGCATCCGCCAGGATATATTTCAATCTTTCCTTTAATGCTGCTGCAGGATTCCCATCCTTCTCCTCCTCCATCCGAAGCGTGTATAATGCCTGATACATTTCACTTCGTAAGACTTCCCGCCGTCCGATGGTAACAAACAACAGGATGATCCCTGCCAGCAGCAGAAGGATGATCGGTACGATCAACGTCGCCTCTACCGTCATCATTCCTTTCTCCGCACTTTTCCCGGATCCCTTTGTCTTTCCGGTTCGAACGGTTTTTCCGGATTTTAATAATTTCATGGTCAGATCCCTCCGTATTCCGGCTGAGCCACTGCTCCTCCCATATATCCTATTTCCCGCATCTCGAACAGGGTGGAAGTCCTCCGACCTCACTGAGGCGAACCCGCCGGACCGTACGTTTAAGCCCGCTGCAATCTCCGGTACTGTGATAACATTCCCCTTCGGGTCCGACCAGCACCAGGATCCCGGCCCTGTTTCCGCAATACGCACAGGCATGATATCCTTCCTTCTTCGCCGCTGCCAGCGTTTCGGTATGCATTCCCAGTACCAGGTGGGTACATCCCCTGCTTTTGTGGTAAACCTCCTGGTTATCCGTCACATATACGTACGGGTCGCTTTCTTCATTCCCGTCCGCCTGTCCCGGGTCACCTGTGTAAGGCTTCTGGCGTATGGTTTCGACCACCTTCTTCGTGACCGTCGGAAGAAACGGTGTCCTGATACAGATGGTATAGCTGATCCTAAACTCCAGATCTCCGTCCGACCTCGGAACAACCGGCCCAAGGATCGAGATGCCGTTCACTCCGCCTTCCACATATTTTTCGATCAGTTCCGGCTCATCCAGTGATTCCCGGAAATGTGCCGCTGCCGTCGCAACGCATCCCGCCTGATCCACACCTTTTTTGATCACGCTGTCCGAATCCGAAAGCCCCACGGCATCTTCCAACCTGTTCTGAAGGAAATAGTACTCAGCCGCATATTCAGCCGCTTCAATCCCGGCCTCATAAACCGTTTCCCGGACCACATATACATGAAATGTGTGAAAGAAAAACAACATCAGGAAAAGAAACAGCGGAAGGGCAACGGCCGCTTCCACCGCGGCAGATCCCCGGTTTCCCCTTTTTTCTTTGATCAAACGGTGTACCTCCTATCTTCCTTGTCCGGTGGTTCTCCGGACAGTGCATTCCCGGGCATAGCTCCCGAAGAGGCCTTTTTCAATCTCTATTTTCGGAAATGCACTCTCCGGAGTCCGCCGATTTCAGTACCCTATTTCCTCCTGCAATTGGATTGTTTGACCCTTATACTCAATTTCCGCCGACATTCCGAATGCAGTGATGGCATCATCCAAATGGAAGTATTCCTCATCAGAGGAAATATTCCGGTTCACATTCAGTTCCATTACATCCAGCATCCGGTAATATGCCGTTTTCATCCGCGGGGCCAGAAGAACCAGAAGATAACTCTTATAATCCAGTCCGGAAGTATCATCCTCTTCCTCATTGTTTCCCACTGCTCCTGCCAGATTTGAAAGGTTCCCCAGGTCCGTGATCCATGTACGCGCACTCTTCATATACGGAACCTTTTTCCCACGGACCAGCCGGTACAGATCCGCGATCGCTTCCACATAGGACCATGCCGCTGCCAGAAGGTATTTCACAACAGGCTCCAAGGGTGGAAATACGACGCAGATTGCTGAAGCAAGTCCCGCCAGACGACCCATTTTTGATTGATCCGTTAAAATGTATGCAAAATTACAACCTGTCCGGATCAGCAGGATCTGGTTCGCGACCTTCTTATAATTCTCCGCATCCGTCGGACAGCCTGCGATCAGGTATTCCAGCTCCAGCGAAAGCACCGTGTCATCCTGAACCTGATCCGTCAGACAGTTAAAGCAATTGGCCGCATATACCAGCCCCTCGCTTTCCTGAAGCAGATTCTGCCCCAGACCGGAGTTTTGGGTCAGATCCCTTTCCAGTCTGGAAATGTCATCAAACTTTCCGTCCATGGAAAGAAGCTGAAGTCCCGACACTCCTGCTGAAGGAAGCTTGCTTTTATCCACCACATACGAACTGAAACAGGTGTCTCCCGGAAGAACCACGTAAGCAACCCCGATCTTCTGATATGCACGGACCGTACGTCTCGGATCTTTATCACCTTTTTGTTTTTTTACGCCCTTGTCCCGGGACATATTAAGATTCTGAAAGGTTTGTTCCGATACGGGATTTCCCTCCTGAACCTCATTCATGATCTTGTCCAGTCCATAATCTGCCGCCAGATACGGTACGGCTTTTTTGATCTGGTTTTTAAACTCCAGGCAGTTCTGATCCGTCACACCGGTAACTCCCGTTACCGCTACATCCTTCACCTCATAAGATTCCCCGAGATTATCCGAAAGACGTTCTTCTGCAAGTGCTTCCAGCTTTCCCACGCCTTCTCCGTTCGGATTTTTATTCAGAAAGAGCACATGGTACTGGTCAAACAGATACCTGTTATAGTCAGCCCTTACACTGGACATGGAACTTCGCATGGCCTCTGCGGATCTGCTCTTCGCACCGGACAGATCGATCAAGGTTATCAGTGCCGTGATCAATGCCAGCATTACACTTAAAATGAGTGTTAAGAATACGGATATATAACCTTTATTTCCCATATGCTCCTCCTGTTAAGGTCTTCTTTATAGAAGTGTTTTTGTGTCCCCGCTGATACTCTTCCAGATTGTGCTTACCAGTGATGTAAGCTGGTCCCTGAAAATGATCACAAGTGCGATCAGAACCACAAGGATAAGTATGATCTCCACGGTTGCCACTCCCTTATTATTTCCGATTATTTCTTTTTTCTCTTTCTCTTCCATCTGATCTCTCCTTTCTCTTCTCCTTTTTCACAAAAACCTTTTTGTCTGCAGGATCCGGTACCTTCTGTCCTTACATTCCGGCAACAGCCGGATAAAGAAGGATACCGATTACAACAATCATCAGGATGATCATGGGAAGCATCAGCTTCTCGGATGCCTGCTCCCCTCTCCTTCGGGCGGATTCTTTGGCTTCCGCCTCACTGCTTTTTACCTCTTGTTCCATCAGTTTGAGCAACTGACTGCTTCCACGCGGTGCTGCCGTACTTATTGTGGAAAACAGACGGACATAGGATGGTAATCCCAGTCCTCTTCCGAGATCCGCATAAACCTCCGGTTCCGAGGACCCTGTACGGATCCGGTTGACTGCCAGCTGGACCTCCGGAAGAAGATAATCCGTCTCCACCGTTGCAGCTTTCATAAGCGATGCATTCAGTGATTCACCTGCACCGATCAGCAGCGCCATTCGTTTCACAAAACGGTAAAAAACACTACTTAGCCTCTCGTCACGTTTTTTAATCCTCTCTTTCTCTTTACTACCACGCAGGAAGAAGAGGAATACACCTGCCAGAACCAGGCCGGGATACAGTTTGCAAATCATCTCCTTACCTGTCTTTTTCTGTTCTCTTACGGTGACACCCTCCACCTGCGCCGGAAGCCGGAACACTTCCTCATCACGGCTGGATTCCTCCATCTCCTTCAGTGAGCGAAGTGCCCGTTCTGCCTCCGTTTCCGTGGCACTAAACGGAACTACCCTGACCTGATAGACCTTTTCCTTCGTCCGGATCCCGTCCGTAAGAGTCGCTGTCACATTTACCGTACATTCCTGCTTCAGTTCCTCTCTCTTTACGGTTCCGTTCCGACTGATCACTGTCAGCTCATCCGTATCCCAGGATATTTCCAGCTTGCCCGTGCTGTCCCTGTCGGGAAAAGAAAGATCTCCCGTTACATGGTCCGCCGATTCATTTCTGCCTAAAATATCCTTTTCCAGAAGTTGAAATGTATCCTCCGACAGAACCGAAAATTCCTCTTCCGTCAGGCTTCTGGAACCGATACTGAGCCAGGCCTCAGTTGTTCCGTGTGCATCGGTCAGTTGTACCGTAACTCCGGACGCATCCTCTCCTGCCTCCGGTCTCCGGATCATCCCTGTCTCTTTCTCCCCGTCCGGAAGTAAGAGGACTCCCAGCCCCAGGATCCAAAGCAGGAGAAGTCCTGTCATAAAACGCCGGAACCTCTGCTCTATATACCGCTTCGTCGCATCTTCCAGCGATCTTCCATGCAGTACCTCCAGTTTTTGCAAACGCCCGGCAATTCTCGGTACAACCCATGATCCATCTATATTAGTACTGAAATGCCTTTTCGCCAGAAGCGCTCCGACTGCAGTCAGCGATAAAAGCACCAGTATGATGGCAACCAGTTTCATAACCTGTCCTTTCTTATATCTCTCCAATATCCTTCTTGTATTCTTCCTCTAATCTTCCTACATCTTTCCTATTCTTTCCTGTTTCCTTCTCCTATCTTTTCTAACCCATCTGTCCGGTTCCTATCCCATCTGTCCGGTTCCTAACCCATCTGTCCGATTCCTAACCCATCTGTCCGGTTTCTATCCCAACGCCTTCTTCAGCATCCGATTCGCGATATGATCCGCTGCCACATTTACACCAAGGGCCAGCGACATGACCAGGGCTCCACCGATCCCTGTATATAATGGAGCCATGTACTCAGGGTTCATAACCCGCATATAAAGAAGCATCAGGGAAGGCATGAAAGTCATGATCCTCTGTTCCAGCTGCTTTTCGGAAAGCGTATTTTCAATTTCCTGCTGAAGCTCCAGCGAATCCTGCAGACGTTCGGCCGCTTTTCTTACCGTTTGGATCAGATCTCCGCCGGTCCGCTGCTGGATCCGGAGTACTGTTGAGAATTCCTCCGCCTCTTCAACCTCGATTTTTTCCGCATAATCCTGAAATGCTTTCCAGACCGGGGTCCCGTATTGAACCTCATTACATATTTCACGCATCAGGATCCGGATTTCCTCCTTATTCTTCCGGTAGACCAGCGCCAGATCCGACTCTGCCACCTTCACCGCATTCTCCAAGGAATACCCGGCTTCCAATGCGGTTTCGATGGAAAGCAGTACTCTCCGGAAATTGTCTCTCCTTTTCCGCTGTCTCCTTTTTGCAGCGATATCTTCATAGATCAGCCCTATGTATATTCCCGCTGCCGCCCCGGGGATCAGCCCCGGCAGGCTGTTATAAAACAGCCATGTAACGATACACATTCCCACCGAACCAGCCAGAATCCCGTAAAGTGATAACCTGATTTTCTTCTTCTTTTTCATTTATACTTCTCCTCCGGATCTTCCTCCCGAAGGACCTCCAGGCCGCGATAAAAATCCATACAGCCTGACATCTGAAGCTTCTCCAGGTGGATCAAACGGTTCATCCGGACCAGCCTTCCCTGTACCTTTCCGTTTTTTTCTCCTGTATCCTCAAACTGAAACAAAGGATTCAACACGATCTCATCCCCCTCATATCCAACCACCTCCGTGATTTCCAGTACCCGGCGGCTCTTATCCCGAAGTCTTCCCAAATGCACCACCACATCCAGCGCCGATGCGATCTTTCTCCGGATGGCCGCAAGCGGAAGCTCCTCCGCCGAAAGGATCATTGTCTCCAAACGGATCAGCATATCACTTACGGAATTGGCATGCCCCGTCGAAAGACTTCCTTCATGCCCGGTAAGCATCGCCGTCAGCATATCCGCTGCCGCTGCATCCCGGACCTCCCCGACTATGATCCGGTCCGGTCTCATTCTCAGACTGGTTCTTACAAGCTCCCGGATATCGATCCGGTTTTTGCCTTCCACGTTTGCATTTCTGGCCTCCAGCCGAACCAGATTCTTCGGTCCCTGCAGCGAAAGCTCTGCCACGTCCTCTATGGTGATCACACGTTCATCCTCGGGAATCGCTTCTGCCAGTGCATTTAAAAATGTGGTCTTCCCCGCACCGGTTCCGCCGGACACGAAAATGTTGTACTTCGCCTTCACAAGCAGCCGCAGCAGCTCCGCCTCCGCCTCTCCGAGACTCCCGATCCGGATCAGATCCTCCATCCGGAATGCCCGTTCCGGAAATCTTCGGATCGTGACCGTATGTCCGTTTCGTGCGATCGTCCCGAGCACTACATTTATACGGGACCCGTCATCCAGAACCGCATCCACGATGGGTGATGTTTCGTTTACGCTCCGGTTCACGCCGGATATCATCTGGTTGATCACACTGAGAAGCCGTTCCTCACTCTCAAAGGAAATGTCCGTTTTCTGAAGCCTTCCTTCTTTTTCTATATAGATCGGCCCTGTCCCGTTGATCATGATCTCGGTGATCGCCGGATCCTCCATAAGCTCCGACAGCACATCCCAGCCGCGGATCGCATGAAACAGTTCCTTCCTCAGCTTCAGCTTTTCGCTGAGCAGCATATAGTTTTCCCTGGATGCTTCCAGAATGACGCGGTCTATAACAGCACCCACCTCCTGATCCTTCAGCTGTTCCGTCATCTTAAGTTCATCCAGTACTCTTTTCTTTAGCTGTTCCCTCTGCTCCTTCCTCATCCCAGGCACCCTGTCACTTCCTCAGCCGTGCCTTTCATAACCACATCTTCTGTAAGTTCCACCATCTGTATCCTCCGGAGGATATCCTCCAACTTCATTTCCCGCATGACCTCACGGAAATGTTCCACCTTTGCCTTTGAATGAACATCGGATAATACAGGCAGATAAATCCTGTCAAAGAACCGGAGCATGGAAAGCTCCGAAAGGGCGGACCCGCCCAGATCGAAAATAAGCCTCTGATACCGCCCCGGCTGAAGCAGTTCTTCTCGGAGAAACTCCAGATCCCTTTGCTGAACATCCCTTAGCTCGGAATATACGCCCGACACGTATAAGAGGGAGAGACCCTCCTCGTGCAGCTGCTCCCGAAGGACTGCTTCATAACATTCCGGAGATCTCTGCCGGATCAGATACAGGATTTCCGAATGCACACTTACCTCCGGATACTCCTCCATACCGATGTACAGTGCACCG
>CADBOV010000014.1 GCA_902796385.1 uncultured Lachnospiraceae bacterium | reverse complement strand
TCCTGATTTCACAGAGCGAATTCTGTTTTTTTCCATTGACGCTTCACCCCTGTTTAAATATTTTATAGGCATAACTATCCACAATAAAGCATCCTACAATATAACACATTGATTTTTAGGTGTCAAGCGGAATATTATGGGATTTTATGGTAAAATTCTGTCTTTTTGCACAAATGTGTTTTTTAAAATGACAGTGAAGAGACGGCCGGGCGGAACTGTTTCAACGGGGGCCGCTCGCGCTTAGTCCTCGCAACGCGAAGCTAGTCCTTTAGGGCGCAACGGTACATAAGAAATTTGCTGCGTTTCACTTGCAAATTTCCAGTACCGGCGCTGTGGATGCCCCCGGGTCTTCGACAGTTGAGTAAGGTGTAATTCCCCACAAACCTCCTAAAGATGGAATTTTCGTCAAATTCTCTCGATTTAACGCCCAGCATGATTTTTGAGATTTTTTATTGCTTTTTCAACATTTTTATCATATACTAAATACAACGAAATCATTGATTTCATTTGGGCTGGTCGAAAGACCCAGGTCCATCGATGGCGGGGAAGTTCCCCGCCATTTTTTTCAAAGCAATACCGAGGTGCAGGATATTGAAGGAACTCAGCATTTTCATAGATGAATCCGGTGATTTCGGCCAGTATGATCACCGGTCACCTTTTTACATCATCACGATGGTTTTCCATGACCAGTCTGAAGACTTAAAACCCGCCATTTCAAAACTGAATCAGGAGCTTTCTTATCTTACGCTCGATAATCTCTGCATACATACAGGCCCGATTATCCGCAAAGAAGAAATCTATGTGAACATGTCGATTGACGAGCGCAGGCGTATCTTCAACAAGATGGTAGCATTCATCCGCCAAGTGGACATCCGTTACAAATGCTTCAACATAGAGAAAAAACATATCTCCGATGTTGTTGAAGCAACCGGAAAGCTTTCAAAACAAATATCCCTATTTGTCCGTTCGCATTACGAAGAGTTTTTATCCTTTGACGATGTGAAGCTCTACTACGACAACGGGCAGGTCGAAGTCAGTAAGATACTGTCTTCTGTTTTTAACGCTCTGCTTCCAAATCCGATTTTTCGTAAGGTATTGCCAGCGGAATATAAGCTCTTTCAGGTTGCCGACCTGTTTTGCACTATGGAACTAATAAAGCTGAAAATGGACAACAGCATGTTTTCCAAATCAGAAATGACGTTTTTTGGCAACCTTCGAGATTTAAAGAAGAATTACCTTAAACCCCTTTGCAAAAAGGAGTGGAATTAGTTTCAATTATCGTTCTCGAAAACCGATCAAGGATCGTTTTTCTTACTGAAGATCAGAATGGACAGAAGAACCAGAAGAATCCCTGCGATCTTGATCACAGGAATACTCTCATCAAAGACAAAAGCTCCGATCATCGCAGCAACCACCAATTCAACAGAAGCGACTACCGGAACCCTGCTGGTTTCTACGATTCTCGAAAGTCCGCTGAAATACAGAGCATATGCTAGCGCTGTCGGAATCAGACCAAACAGAAGGCCAAGCAGAAGGAGCTGCATGTTGAATGGTCTTTCCACAGTCGTCCACGGGCGGCGCACAAGCGCGATGAAAATGCATCCAAACAACAGATTATACGCAGCCACCGCAAACGGAGAGGAATCTTCCTGCATGGCAATTCTGCCAAAGACGGCAGTCATGGAATACGTAAAGCCCGCGCCGACTCCAACCAGAATCCCAAGCGGAGCAATTGACGCAGCGCTGAAATCTCCCCCGGTTGCGGTAAGCGCACACCCGACGACGTTGACCATCAGGGCAAGCCATTTCAGAGAATTCAGTTTTTCCTTGAAAAGAAGCATGGAAGTAAAGCTCGTGAAGATCGGCGCGGTATACAACAGAACAGAGCCGACCGACATCCCGTTCATAGTGATCGACATACTGTACAGAATATTGAATGTTCCCTGGCAGACGATTCCAAGCAGGATGCAGGATAAAAACGTCTTTCTTCCGATGCGGAATGCCTTGGGTCCTTCAATGACCCATGTCGTGAACGCCAGTATAAGAGATCCGAAAAACAATCTGAGAAAACTCGTGTAGGATGATGAGGAGCCCTGCGTCTCCATCATTTTGACAAACAGTCCGATCGTTCCCCAGAGACATCCTGTAATGAATACTTTGAAAAAACTCTTCCGTCCAGATTCCATAATTGTCCCAATTTATTTGTGATTTAAGACTCAACCTCAAAGCTTGTACGCATTGTCGTAAAACATTTTGCGGTACGACGGCTTTCCGGGAGATTCATCCATAAATCCTGTAATTTCCGCTGAGCGCAAGCAATGCGAAGAAATACAGGCAGTTGTCGTAATATCTTCTTTCCCCTGTTCTGAGCGGTGTTTCCCAGAATTTGCGGACACATGCCAGAGCGTTTCCGTTCAGCGGCCCTGGAATCGCCAACGACGCCTGGGCATTGGTCGCAATGATCGCCACAGGGTGCAGTGCCTTATCCTTTAAAATTTTCCCATCCAGACTGTACACAGCATCCGGCTGATCTTTGACCGTCTCACAGAAGAATCTCTGAAGGTTTTCTGCAGTCCTTGTCTGCCAGTCATAACAACGTTCTTCACCGAACCATTCATGATCAAGCCCGATCGCGGCGATCGTACGGTAGGCATCACTGTAATACCAGTCATGACGGCCGTATATCTCCTGCTCCCCGTCGTAAGGCACACCGTCAAAAGTACTGTACTCGGCGCACAGACCTGTCACAGGATGGCAGGCTTTTTTCAGATATTCTCTGCTTGCCTCTGCCGCTTTTTCCCAGAATCCACGATCCTCTTCATTTGCCCACAGGCTGAACAGTTCGTAAAAATGCGGAAGATGATAGGACGGATCCGTATAGTCCTTTTCCGGTATGAAACGGATCAGATGATTGTTGAGATCCCACATATTGCGGCCTCTGCCGTCGTCTTCCTGATGGAGCACCGTGTGCAGGATTTCTTTTGCCTGCTCGGAATAATTGAAGATCCCGTCTCCGTCGCCCCAGCGATGCGAGGCGAACAGAAGTGCCATGGCAAAATATTCCTCCCCGTCCGGTGCAGGTCCGTAGGCGTTTGGCTTTCCTTCTGTATTCACCGACCAGGCAAAGTACCCTTTATGGTATCCTCTATCCATATACATATAAGTTCTGGTCCATTTCCAGATCCGGTCAAATTCTTCTTTCCGGTCCATCTGGACGCACATCATCATTCCATAGGACATTCCCTCCGTCCGGACATCATGATTTCCGGTATCCGTCAGGTATCCCATGTCATCTCCGACCTCAAAATAAAAGCGGTCCGGCCCATAAAAAATGGTCTGAAAACTATCCCTCAGACGAATTTCAATTTCTTCTGCTGCATAACCTGCTTCCAGGAATATGTTTCGATACTTCTTCTCCATATACAGTCCTCGCTGTCAATGATTCTCAGCAACGTCAGCCTTCGCATTCTTTTTCTCAAATCCGTCCCGCACACGAAAGAAAAGGCCGCCGCATTTTGTGCGGCAGCCTTCATTGCTTTCAGAATCGGAAAAGCCGGAATTATTTAAGGGTGATCTTAGCGCCTTCAGCTTCAAGCTTAGCCTTGACATCCTCAGCCTCTTCCTTGGAGACAGCTTCCTTAACCTTGCTCGGAGCACCGTCAACCAGAGCCTTAGCTTCCTTCAGTCCAAGACCGGTAAGCTCACGGACAACCTTGATAACCTTAACCTTGTTCGGGCCGATCTCGGTCAGCTCAACGTCGAACTCGGTCTTCTCTTCTACTTCTTCTGCCGGGCCTGCTGCCTGAACAACAACACCTGCTGCTGCAGAAACGCCAAACTCTTCTTCACATGCCTTAACCAGTTCATTCAGCTCTAACACGGATAATTCTTTGATAGCCGCGATAAATTCTTCAGTTGTAAGCTTTGCCATTTTTATTCCCTCCATTTTTTATAATATTCGTAAAAATCTTTCTGAATTATTCTGCTGCCGGTGCTTCTTCAACCGGTGCTGCTTCCGTATCCTTTTCAGCGATCTGCTTAAGAACACGAGCGAAGTTCGCAACCGGAGACTGCATACTGCCAAACAGTCTTGCAAGAAGTTCTTCTCTTGACGGAACGGTTGCCAGTGCCTGAAGGCCTGCCGCGTCATTATACTTTCCTTCGATGACACCTGCGATCATCTCAAGTGCCGGATACTGCTTAGCATACTTTGCAATGATTCTTGCCGGAGCGGTAGCATCACTTACAGATACAGCAAGTGCATTCGTTCCGTTCAGGTCATTTGCAAGCTGTTCGAAATCCGTACCTGCGAAAGCACGATTCATAAGGGTATTCTTGTAGACTTTGTACTTGATGCCAGCTTCTCTGAGCTCTTTTCTC
>CADBOV010000013.1 GCA_902796385.1 uncultured Lachnospiraceae bacterium | reverse complement strand
CGGCAGTCCAGAAGAAAGCGGATTCCGCAACCAGAAAACTTCTGTTCCCGATGGTGCTGGTATTCAGCACGGTACTTGCAATGGTAATCGTTCCGATGCTTTCGGGGATCGGATTTTAGATCAGGGATCCATAACGGATTTTGTGCAAAAAATATAACGGAGGCACATGCTACACTTACATCATGAAAGGTGAGAAACCGATCAAAACCCAAACAAAAAACCAAAAACAAATAAGGAGGAAAAGGTTATGAAGGGAATTAAGAATTTTTTCAAGGGAATGTGGAACAAGGCACAGAACAAGGCGGCAGAGGCAGCAGTAAAGGCACAGGGAACGCTGGTTGAGCTTAAGGAAGAGGAACGCGGTGCAACCGATATGGTTACGATCGTTGTGATCATCGTTGTGATCCTGGTCCTGGCAGCTGTTTTCCATGATCAGATCGTGAAGATCATCAAGGCTGTCGGTAGTAAGGTGCTGTCCTGGATCGGAGACTGATCCGGAGGTGAGGAGCATGCGGAAAAGGACCAGAGGAAACAGAGGAACCGTAATGGTTGAAGCCGCCATTTATTTTCCGGTTGCGATCATAATTCTGTTTATCATAATTCTTCTCTCTTTGCTGAGGTTGAATGCATTCCGGACGGAGACGAAAGAAAGGAGTAAATGGCTTTCTGCTTCGTCCGGAATATCAAGCACCACCCTGATATACACATGCGGAGGCACCGACCAGGATCATCCGGAAAACGGAATGAACCATCTGCCTACCGCAGCTGAAGTGGAGAGGTGGTACGACAAAAGAACAGAATCCTTTCATTATCCGGGGGAGGTCAGATTCGGCGGAAAAGGAGAAAAGACAGTGTCGGTTCCGTCACTTATTCAAAAATCCTTTGGACTTTCCGAAACGGTGAAAGGCAGCATCAGGAATGTAACAGCATATGGTTCCATGACATCCGAGAAATGCCGGATCGCCGATATGCTGAAGAATTCCTACATTTACGAAAATCTGCTGGGGTACGATGCAAATACCATGATACAGCGGATGAAGGATGACATCCTGTACTGACCGGATGATAAATGAAAGGTGAAACGTAAGAGGAAGGAGGAAAAGCCATGATGAAGCGAATGCAGGAAGAACGCGGCAGTATTGCCGTATTTCTTTTGATCTGTCTTCTTCCGATGCTGATGTTTGAAAGTCTGATCATCGATGGCGTCCGGATCCTTGCCTCTCGTGGAAATGTACAGGATGCAGCAAACCTGGCACTGGAAGGCGGACTCGCCTCATATGACAGGGATCTGAAGGAAGCTTACGGTCTTTATGCGATCAGCGGCGAAAATCAGTTTAAGAGCAATGTGAACAAATATTTTCAGGAAACCATAGGACGTGAAGACCACTTTGCACAGTATAAGGACAGAGGGAAATCGTTCCTGAAGGTGGATGCAAAGGTAAACGCCGGATTTACGGATGGTTCCCAGCTCTCAAATAAAACGATCCTGAAATCACAGATATGGAATTACATGAAGTATTATGCAGTGACCGATTCCAAGGAAACGGAATATATGTATATGGGAAACAATTATATGCTGAGCGCCTGCGTGATGATCCATAACAGGTTTGTTTTTGACAAAAGATACGCGGAAACCAACCGGTTGATCGAGGAAGGTTTTACGGACGAATCGATCAATACTTACATCAATGAACTGGAAAGTATCTTCAATGTCTGGGAACAGAATCTGAGTTACGGAAATCTGTCGGAAACCGGACTGGCTGCAATGCACAGGGAACTGGAAAGCAGCAGACAGCTTCTGGAAGATACGAAAAAGAGAGCGGCGGATCTGAAAGCAAAAAGAGAAGCTGAAAAGGAAGCGGAAAAGAATACCGAAGACGGAGAAGAAGACGATCAGGAAGAAGAGGAAGAGGAAGAAGAGGATGAAGGACCTTCCCCGGCGGCGATCGCAAAGGAAAATGAAGTGATGGATATGTTCCGGTATGGAGATATGAAACATACACAATTTGTGAAGTTCAGTGAAACTTATCCTGAGAACAATCCGGATCAGTGTCCCGTATCGAAAGATGAACTGATCTCCGTGGAAGGTGACCTGAATGATATGTGGAGGAACAACTTCAATGATATCGGAAAGGTCTGGGGCAATTATATCAATGAGACCTCAACCATCAAACGATATACGGAAGGCTGGAGCATCGAAGAAGCTGTCGGACTTTATGCGGGAAGTATGTTTACATGTTTTATCAGCCCCACCAAGTCTCTTTCCGGGAATGATCATTTTACCGGGAAGATAAAGAGCAATAACTATTCGGAACTGGAATACATCCTCTGCGGTGGATCGGATCCGAATGAGAATCTGGAAAAATGCATGAGTGCCTGGCAGGAATATCTGACACTCTGGTGCCTGGTCGAGAATTTCATGGCGGACGGAACGGATCAGGCGGAAGCGCTTGAGGCTGCGAAGATCATGGCAGGGAAGGAAACCTACCGGATACCGCTTTACCGGGATTACTATCTGTGGGCGAAGGCTTACAAGGACGGATATGACAAGCTGCGTGAAAGCATTAATCCGGCCAACGGATATAAGTGCACGATCTACCAGGAAGATAAGTACTATGTAGTGAAATACAGACAGTTCTTACAGAAACTCGTGGTGAAATATGCATCTGAACATATGGATGCATATCTGGAAAGAATTCAGAATGTGATCGAAAGAAATATGCAGAATGCCGGATACAGGAGCTTCAGTTTTGATTCGGAATATACAGTCGGATGGATCGAGGTGGACGCAACAATCCCTACCGTGCTGCTTCCGAAGCAAACAACGAACTATAAATATGCCAGCGGATACTAAATATAAACAGAAGAGCATGAAGGGAGGGGAGC
Source organism: uncultured Lachnospiraceae bacterium (assembly GCA_902796385.1). GTDB lineage: Bacteria > Bacillota > Clostridia > Lachnospirales > Lachnospiraceae > Eubacterium_Q. Next base: position 5,215 of record CADBOV010000013.1, on the reverse strand, counting down.
AGAGTGAATGAAAAAAAAGAAAAACGGATCCATCTGAAAGAGGAACACGGAATGATCACTGTGGAAATGCTCCTTATCATGACCATGTATATTATGTTCTTTGCAGGTCTTATGACGTTGATCAACGCCATGATCATCCAGTACCGTATACAAAGTGCTGTGAATGAAACCGTACGTGAATTGTCGGTAGGAACCGCACTGAAAGCGACATCGGATGAAAGCGGACAGGTAAAGGATACGTATGAGACATGGATCGAACTCTCTTCACCCCTGGAGGATTGGACTAGGCGTGATCAGGAACACGATGATGCACTGCTGAAAAATGCGGCACTCCTTCCTTCGAAGCTGGATATCAGTGCTGTAAGCAAATTGTTTTATTCAATCCTTAAATCATCAGATCCGGATGTGCGTGATTATCTGTGTGAATGCGGTTACGAAGGCGAGTATCGATGCCTCACAGTCGGATATGGCGTTTCCGGTGATATCAGGCTTCGGGTTGATTATAAATTTCGCTGTTTCCGGATACCATTCAGCGATGGCTATCTTCTGGAAGAACCCGTCACCGTTCTTGCAACATCCCATGCCTGGTAACAAAGAGAAGACGGACGGGATGCACTCCGAAAATGTGCAAAAAAAAAGTCACTCCTGTATGGGAAAATGAATACAGAAATCACTGATACAGGAAAGGAGTTGGCGATATGACAACCATACAGATGATCACAGGAGCAGCTTCCGTTCTGATCGCCGGAAGTATCCTGATACTCGGAGGAAATATCATAAGAGAAAGAATGGAGCAGCCGGTATCATGGGCAAGGCTTGCACTTTATATCCTGCCATTCATTTCCGGACTTACCGTTCTGCTTCTCCTTACGGGAAGCGACACGGCCTCGGTGGTCCGGGCGGTCACACTCTGTTCGTTTCTTCCGCTGATCGCAGTGATCGATCACAGGGAAATGATCATCCCGAACCGGTTACTGCTCTGGATGCTGATCTACTGGGTTCTGGTAGTGGGTCAGGAAATGTTCCGGAAGGGGGGATTTGATCTGTCAATCCTGAGCGGAAACCTTCTGGGCGGCCTGATCGGAGCATCGCCGATCCTGATCCGTCTTCTGGCAAAAGGCGGGATCGGTATGGGAGACATCAAGCTTTTTACCCTGGTCGGACTTTACGTGGGAAAGGAGAATATCCTTCGTGCACTGTTCCTTTCCATGGTACTTGCACTGGGAGTGATCCTCTGGAAACGGATCCGGAAGACCATCGGAAAAAAAGCGGAGATCAGCTTCGGACCGTTTGCAGCGGTCGGAACCATGCTGATGGTCCTGATGAACATTCCCATATTTTAATCATTCCATAGAGGAAAGAAAGGAGAAGAGATATGAAACGAGCCGGAATCGTAATCCTTATGCTGGGACTTCTTACGGTCAGCGGAGTAACGGCATTTAGTACAACCGATAAAGACGAAAAAGGAGAATACATCGCAAAGGCACAGCAGTATTCCGAGAAGGAGTATCATAAGGATGCGATTCTCTGCTATCAGGAAGCACTGGAACTGGATCCGGAAAATGTGGAGATCCAGGGGAAGATCGCTCATGAATATCTGCTGGCGGGAGAAGGCAGAAAGGCGGTCAGTCTTTTGGAAGACCTGGAAAATGAACCGGATGAAGACGGTGTGATGGCTGCGGATCTGGTCTGCGGCTACCTGATGACGAAGGATACACAGCAGGCTGTTACAAAAGCAAAGGAAGCAACCGAAAAGTATCCGCAGAATGAAACGCTGCAGTATCTCTATAAGGAGACCCGGGGGATCAATGAGGAAGACTACATCCTGTATCAGCCGGTTTCCGATCAGAGGGACGATTATACCGTGGCGAGAAACAGTGACGGAAAGCTTTGTATCTATGATGCAAAGGATAAGGAATACCTGAAGAAGACGGCATTCGATGCAATCGATGATTATATCGTGCTGGAAGAAAACGGGACAACCAATGTGATCCTGTCCGTACATGACCTTCCGGGAGAAGCCGGAACCGGTGCGGAGGAAGATAAGGATCCGGAGGAAGGTGCGGATCCGAAAGGAGGTGCGGATCCGAAGGAAGATACGGTTCCGAAGAAAGGGACAAACTACAGATATATCGATAAGGACGGGTTCCTGCGTTTCAGCCCCCGGGGATCGTATTCCTATCTCGGATGTCCCCGGGACGGAAGAGTCCTGATCAGGGATGAAAAAGGATGGGGCTATCTGGATGACAACTTTACGGATCTGGGAGTCCGCTTCGAGGATGCAACCGCATTTGCAGAAGGAGTCGCTGCAGTACGGGAGAACGGGAAGTGGAGGATCGTGACCCCGGATACCATAAAGGAAGCAACAGGTGATGTGAAATGGTACGATGACGTGGTAAAGGATGCATGGAAGGTATGCAGCATTTCCGGAAATGTATTCGTAAAGACCGGCGCAGGCTACCAGCTGGTAACACCCAAGGGTGAAGTGGTCTCCGAAACCTATGACAAGGTGAAGGCCTTTACGGAGAAAAAAGGAACCGCAGCGGTTTCAAAGGATTCCAAATGGGGTCTGATCGATGCGGAGGGAAAACTGATCTGCCCGCTTCAGTATGAGGAGACTGGATCCGGCGGCACAACGCTTGCAGCGTACCGTTCCGGAAATCTCTGGGGATATATCGACCGGGCCGGCGAGGTATACGTGGAAGCGAAGTACGCAGTGGCAGGATGCATGAATGATGCAGGAAAAGCCTATGTCACACTGCCGGCAGAGGAAGGAAAAGAAACGGATATGTTCCGGATCGAAATGCTTCTTTTCCACAAGACGGAATCCTCCTTCTTTTAAGGGAAACAGATTGTAATTTTTCGCTTATCTGATTATAATTTTACTTGACGGTTCACTGTCTTTCATTACGGAAACGAGGACCGAAGGGGAGGATTACAGATGACGAAGAAGGAAGCGATCCAAAAAAGGAGAAAGGATATCCTGGAGGAGCTCAGATGCTCGGATCAGGAACATCCGATCCCGCTGGCTGACCTGATGGAACGGTATGACGCCAGCAGACGGACCATTTATGATGATATTAAGGCCCTGCAGGACAGCGGTTATAACGTTGAGACCCTGTCGAAGAAAGGTTTCTATCTTTCGAAGGAGAAGAAGGAAGAAGAATCCGGGGCAGACGATACACCGACAACTGAATATGCATATACGCGAAAGGGACTCTACCGAAAATCCGGTGTGGAATCCTTTATGGATGTCATGCTTATGATCACGATCCAGCTCAGTGAAAAACCACTGACCATTGAAGAGATCATCCCCCTTTACGAAAGAACCTGTTCCTATGATCAGGATGATTCGGACAGTATCACTCTCGCGGTTACGAGAAAGGTAAAGCTTCTTACCGACCAGGGGTATCTGGTGGAAGAAAACGGCCGGTATGAGACAAGTCTGTCCGCACCGGTTTACCTTCCTCTTACGGAGGGTCAGATTGAAGAATTAAACGATCTGATCCTTCTTTACGGTCAGGATGTTGCACATGCGAAGATCCTGGAGGGGATTGCGACCCAGCTTCGCGCGGTCTATGAAGGCGGTATGCTGGGAGAGGACCGGAAGTATTCCGGGATCGGTCTGCACCGGATCCGAAGCGACGAGGTTCAGAAAGAGGTTGAGATGATCAACCGGTATGCCTATGACAGAAGACAGCTTGCCCTCAGCTACGAAGGAAGAGGAGCGGTCCGGATCGAGCTTCCGCATTTTTCCACGGGACTTCTGATCTATGCTTCGGATAAGGACCGGCTGTATCTCATCGGAGAGAACAGCAGCGAAGAAGAGGAACTCCGGGTATTCATCCTGGATGTGGCAAAGATCCTGGAAATAAAGGAAACGGACCAGGAGAATGCTGTATTCCAGTCAGAAAGATATATGCGGATCTACCGGGAAATGATGGTGGTGGATCTGGATCCGCCGGAACAGGTGCGTATCGCCGTGGCTGCCGGGAATCCGAATCTTCTCAGGAAATTCGAGCGGCATGTTAAGGTCAGAAATGAGGGGCTTCCCAAAGGACAGGAGCAGGCGGCATTCGAAGCGGAGGAAGACAGATACATTTACAGTGACACGGTCCGGGGACTTTCCGAACTGTCCCGTTTCTTAAGACAGTACGGAATGAGTATCACCGTTCTGGAACCGGAGGGACTGAAGGAGAAGATGCTGTTTACTGCAAAACGTGCTCTGGAACGTTACGAGGTGAGCGACAATGGATAGAACAACACTGCTGAATGATGAATTTTACCGGATGAATACGGTTTTTACCCTGCTCAACATGAGCGGTTACGGCCGGACGATCAATGAACTGCAGGAAATCCTGCAGCTGGATAAGTCCGTGCTTTATTCGGACATGGCCTCACTTCTGAAGAATACAAAATCGGATTTTGTTCTGCAGTTGGATGAGGAGATCGCGGAGGAAGAAGAGGAGGAGCTTCTGGACCGGCTGATGGAGCCGAAGGAGTCCGGGGAGGAACTGGATAAGAATACGCTGATCAGCCGGCTGAAGACCGGGGATTACGATGAGCTTCCCTTCCTGATCCCCAGTCCGGAAGCGGAAAAGACAGATATCAAAAGCAGCCAGAAGACGAACGGGATCTCCCTGACCAGAAGTGAGCTTGCGGCGCTTTCCGATTTCCTGAAGGGACTGGACCGTACGATGCTGGGTGACCGGACGGATTCCCACATTTTGTTTAAGGGAACCGCTCCGTTCCATACGGAACGGGAGAAACAGCTGATCACGGAACTGGAGCAGATGATCGAAAAGCAGATGACGGCGGAGATCACCTACCGTTCCCAGTACGGGGACGAGGTCTGGCTAACGACCCGGCCCGTCAGACTCGTGCACAGTATGCCGGATGATGTCTATTATCTGATCGCCTTTGTTGAGGACGAAGAGGCGGAGGACGAGACAACGCTGACCCGCCATCTGAAGCTGCGGGTTGAACGAATCGTGGACCTGGAGGAGGCGTTGATCCGGCTTCCGGATCCGGATCTTTCCAACCTTCCCGCATTTGAAAAAATGTGGGGCATGGAAGAAGGAGAGGAGTTCCATACGAAGCTCAGGATCTATGATGAGGCAAATGTACTTTCAAAGGTCCGGCATGATCTGGGGGAACGTGTGGCAAAGTTGACCAAAGGGGAAGACGGATGCTATTATTATGAGGATGATCTGAT
>CADBOV010000012.1 GCA_902796385.1 uncultured Lachnospiraceae bacterium | reverse complement strand
CCAACGGTGGTGTTTATCACAAGGTAAGCTGCTATGCATTCCCGGAGGAGGTTGCACCGCAGGATGAGACGGAGGAACTGGTTCTGGCACCGATCTCCGCAGCTGCAACAGCTGACTTTGCGGCAGTTATGGCAAAGGCTTCGGTTGTTTACAAGTCTTATGATGCCGATTTTGCAAAGAAATGTTATGATGCCGCAGTGAAGGCATGGGATTACGTCAAGTCCATAGGAGATAAGCTTCCGGGATTTGAGAATCCGGATGATATCGCAACCGGTGAATATAAGGATCCGAATGTAAGAGATGAAGCCTTCTGGGCAGCTGCAGAGCTGTATCTGGCAGGCTATACCGATATCAAGGATGAGATCGCCGCACGCTGGGAGCAGACAACAAACAGTCTGGATCTCGGATGGGCAGATATCAGCGGTTATGCGATGTATGACCTGCTTCGCGGTGCACCGGAAGGAATCGACACGGTGATGGATGAAGTAAAAGCACGGTTCTACGATAAGATCGCCGCACTGGAAGCAAAAGCAGATTCATACGGAATTATGCTGAACGGCGCATTCCCGTGGGGAAGTAATATGACCATCGCCAACTACGGAATGCTGATGAATATGGCATACAACCTGACAGGAGATACGCATTATTCTGATCTTGCAAAACGTCAGAGAGATTATCTCCTGGGCGCGAATCCGCTGGGATATTGCTTTGTAACCAATTTCGGTTCTGTTTCCCCGAAGCAGCCGCATCATCGTCCGTCACAGGTGGCAGGCGAAGCTATGCCGGGTATGCTGATCGGAGGAGCCGACAGTAACCTGGAGGATAGTTATGCAAAAGCGGTTCTGTTTGATCAGCCGCCGGCTATGTGCTATGCAGATAATGTACAGAGTTACTCCACAAATGAGATTACGATCTACTGGAATTCACCTCTGATCTATCTTCTTTCGGCATATCAAAAATAAAGATTAACAGACAGGAGCAGACAAAAGAGGATGGAAGAGAAAGAGCTGGAGCTGGTTCAGGACACGGGGACTGAAACTGAAACGGCAAGGGCAGAAGATACAAAACAGAACACGAAGGAGAAGCGCACCGTAATGATGCGCTTTTCCGCGTTTCTTGAAAGAAACTGGTCCTGGGGTCTGGCGGTGATCCTGACTCTGATCTTCATGATCATCGTTATGATTATCATGCAGGTGGCGCCCTTCGGGGACAATTCATTTTCCACGATCGACAGTATGCATCAGTATATTCCGTTTTTCTCGGATTATCAGAGGAAAACGAGAGGCTTCGAAAGCATTTTCTATACATGGAATGTGGGAATGGGGCAGAACTATCTCTCCCTGCTGCTGTATTATATGGCAAGCCCGCTGAACCTGATCATGATATTCTTCTCCCGTTACGGGATCTTTGCGGCATTTTCCCTGCTGGTGGCACTGAAGATCTGCATATCCGCGGGAACCTTCGGATACTGGCTGTCCCGGAGAAAGGGAAATGAATCGAATTCCCTTCTGATCACCGGATTCTCGCTGGCCTTCGCGCTCAGTAATTACATGGTGGGATACTACTGGAATGTCATGTGGCTTGACTGCATCATGGTACTTCCCCTGGCGGTGCTGGGTCTGGAACGGATCTTTCAGGGAAAGAGCCCCCGGCTTTATATCCTCTCCATGTTCTACATCCTTTTCGTAAATTATTATATTGCCTTTATGATCTGCATCTTCCTGGTGCTCTGGTTTTTTGCGCACAGGCAGGGAAGCATAAAGGGCTTTTTCTTAAACGGTCTGAAATTCGCAGGCTGTTCCCTGCTTGCAGCGGGAATGGCGGCATTTTCCCTTCTGGCAGCCTATGTGGGGATCATGCAGACGGCAGCGGCCGGAACACCGCTCCCCAAGCAGGAATGGTATGGAAACTTTTTTGAACAGCTGAATCAGCATTTTGCGATGCTGATCCCGATCGACATGAACTCGAATGACTCCAAACTGAATGCGTACTGCGGAGTCTTTGCGGTGGTTCTGTTCTTCCTGTTCCTTTTCTGTGACAGGATCTCTCTGTTTGAACGGGTCCGGAAACTGATTCTTCTTGCGGTCTTCATCGTAAGCTTCAACTCCAAACTTCTGAACTTTATCTGGCACGGCTTCCATGACCAGTACGGGATTCCGAATCGTTTTTCCTTCCTGTACATTTTTGTCATCCTTACCGTCGGATATGAAGCGGTGCAGCGGCTCCGGCAGATGGAAAAATACAGGATCCTTCTGGCGGGTGTGTTTGCTGCGGCCTTCTTTACGATCTGCTCCGTCAAGACCGATGTGGTGGGCGTTGTTCCGGAGGTCTGGATGATGGTGATCACCCTGTCACTGGTGGTTATTTATACTGCTTTATTCTTCCTCCGCGGAATGGGAAAGATGCGTCTTGCTACCAGCGGTCTGGTGATCTGTATCGTGATGATCCTGGAGATCTATACAAATGCGGCGCTCGGATTCTGGAAGACGGATGTGGCAAGCGGTGAATATTACGGAAGATATGAAGCCGTCATGGCGGAAGCCAAGGAAAATGTGGATCACTATGCAAGCCTGAACGAAGAGACCTTCTACCGGGAGGATGTGGTTCTCCCGCGGATGCTGGATGAGGCAACCTATGACGGAATGCGGAGTGTCGGTACATTTTGTTCCACCGTTACCGGAGACCTGGTAACAGCCATGGGCGGACTGGGATGCTACACCGGTGCAAACGAATTCCTGTACTACGGCGGCAATCCGGTGATGAATACCATGATGGACATCCGGTTTACCTATGTGAAAAGAGGAGAGTATGCGGGAATTTCCACACGGGAGTCAGCGGTTTACAACGGGAAAGGAATCTCCGTTTATGAGACTCCGTATGTGCTTCCGCTGGGTTATGCGGTTTCCGATGAACTTATGGACTGGAAGGGATTTGAACTGAACCGGGCAAATTCCCTGAATTCCTTTGTGAATAAGGCATGCGGTGTGGGTTCGGTCTATAAAGGGGTCACTCCGAAGCTGACGGCGGAGGGGACGGACTGCGAAGCATGGGTTACGGATACACGCCCCAAGGTGATCAATTTTGAACGGAATGAGGGTGCGTCCACGATCGAGGTTGCAGCCAGCTTTACGGTTGAAACGCCGGGGATCTATATGCTTGATACACGGCAGAACTACGTGGAGACGGTTCGTTTTTACAGGAATGAAAAACTGCAGGTATCGGACCGGCTGCAGGCACAGCTGTATGAGCTGGGAAAACTCGAGGAGGGAGACCGGATCCGTCTGGAGTTCTGCTTTGAATTTGATCAGAACAGTTCCGACAGCGGAACCATCAGTTTATATCTGTCCCTTCTTGATCAGGATGCCTATAAGGAAATGTACGAGAAATTGTCTTCCACAGCCCTGAATATCACCAGGGTAAAGGATGGCTCCGTGGACGGAACGATCAACATGAAGAAGGACGGACTGATGTTTACCAGTATTCCGTACGACAAGGGCTGGACCGTTAAGGTTGACGGCAAAGAGGTGAAAACGGAAAAGGTTGCGGGAGCATTTCTGGGAATTCGTCTGGAGGAAGGACAGCACGAGATCAGGATGCGATATGTGTCTCCCGGTTTTATTCCCGGTCTTTTGATCAGTATTGTCTCCTGGGGGATATTTGTCCTGCTGATGGTCCTGATACGGAGAAAAAAAAGGCAAAAAAGCAACGGTTTTCCTTTACATGAAGAGGAATAAGATATATAATATTTCTATGTATGTTCTCATGGCGCGATTATCGGAAGATAATAATCCTGACGGACTGCGGCGCGGCAGAAAATCGGGATAGAGAACGAAAGATAATAAGGGGTGCATTATGGATAAGTTAAGAGAGATGGATGGGAAGACACTGGCGATCTGTGCGGCAGTGGTCATTGGCGTGCTTGGTCTGATCGGTGTTCTTGTGGGGAATACGGTAGTCGGCATCATTATGCTTGTTCTGCAGATTGCTGTAGCATTTCTGCTGTTAAGCCAGATGTCCGGCGAACAGTCTGATTCGAAAAATGACAAATACAGGAAGCTTTTCATGAATCTTCCGATCGGATTTGCCCAGGCAAAGATCATCACGGATCCCTCCGGACAGGTGGCAGGCTACCAGATGGTGGATGCGAATGAGACCTTCGGTGTATATTTCAATCTGGACCGGATGGATTATCAGGATCGCATCATCGGCGAATCCAACATCGAGGTTCTTCAGGACATCAATGCATGGTTCCGTGCGTACAACACATCCGGAACAAAGCAGGGGGACCTGATGGATGTTGAGATCACCATGGAGAAGCTGGGCAAGGTATTCAATACCGTTATGTACAAGTCCGAAGCTGACCATATCAACATGGTTGTTATTGATGTGACCGAGCAGAAGGAAACAGAGGCCAAGCTGTCCCGTGCCATTGAAGATGCAAATGCTGCATACAAGACACAGGCTGAGTTCCTTGCAAATATGAGTCACGAGATCCGCACTCCGATCAACGGTATCCTCGGTATGATCCAGCTTACACTGATGGCTGAGGATCTGCAGGCAGATTACAGGGATAATCTGATCACTGCAAAGAACTGCGCTGACAATCTGCTTCGTCTGATCAATGATATCCTGGATATCAGCAAGCTGGAAGCAGGAAAATATAAGATCAAGGAAGAAATCACCGATATCCGTGCAGCAATCGAAGAAACCGTGGCTGCACATGTACCGGCTGCAGATAATAAGAATATCACTCTGGATCTGAACTGCGGAAATAACATTCCCAAACTGGTTCGTGCAGACGGACAGCGGATCCAGCAGGTACTTAATTGTCTTCTTTCAAATGCGATCAAGTTCACCTCCGACGGTGGTGTTCGTGTGAAGATCGCCGCAATCGACGATACTGCAGAGAAGGTAACTCTCCGCATCGCCGTTGCAGATACCGGAATCGGTATCTCGGAAGCAAATATGAGCAAGCTTTTCATCCGGTTCTCACAGGTTGACGGATCGGATACAAGAAGATACGGCGGATCCGGCCTCGGCCTTGTAATCTCCAAGCAGATCACAGAGCTGATGGGTGGTACGATCTCCGTTCAGAGTAAGGAAGGAATCGGATCTACATTTATTGCAGAGATTCCGCTTAAGGTAGTTAAGGCAGCAGAGGTTGAGGCAAAGAAGATGGAGGAAGAGAAGCAGGATGCAGCTCTTTACTCGATCAATAACGCAAATGGAAAGAATGCGAGAATCCTCGTAGCTGAGGACGAGCCGGTGAACCAGCAGGTAATCGGTAAGTTACTCGGTATGGCAGGTTTCTCTTATGATATCGCTGAGAATGGCGAAAAGGCCATCGAACTGTTCAAGTCAAAGCACTATGACGCAGCCCTATTCGATGTACAGATGCCGATCATGGATGGAATTGCGGCAACGCAGGAAATCCGTAAGATCGAGCATTCGGAACGTCGGACCAGACTGCCGATCATTGCGGTGACTGCAAGAGCCATGTTCGGAGATAAAGAGCGGATCATAGAGAACCAGCTGGATGATTATATCGCAAAGCCATATAATCTGAATACAGTAGTGGATACACTGAACAAGTATATCCAAAAGTAGGTAAAGCTGGACGAGAAGGGGGACGGTGTTTGCCGTCCCTATTCTTGTGAGCGGAGTTACAAAGGAGAGGAACTCTATGATGAAGAAACGGACAAGGATACTGAGTGCTGTATTGACATTCGGAATGGTTTTCAGCCAATTGCCCGCATTTGACCCGGGTGTTTACGCGGTCGAAGCAAATGATACGACAGATACGTCGGAAACGACAGAGGTCGTAAAAGAGCAGAAGAAAAGCGGCTGGGTGGAAGAAAACGGAAAGTGGTATTACTACAGAAAGAATGAAGCATTAACCGGTATCCAGGTCATTAAGGGAGAAACCTATTATTTTGCGAAGAACGGTGTCATGAGGACCGGCTGGCAGAAGATCGATTCGGACTGGTGTTTCTTTGCAAGTACCGGAAAACTGAAGACCGGCTGGTTAAGTTACAGATCCAAATGGTACTTCCTGGATCTGGAAACGGGTAAGATGGTAACCGGCTGGAAGACCATCGGCAAGCAGAAGTATTTCTTTGATGCAAACGGTATCTGGATTGAAAATGCACAGGACGGCTGGGTTAAGACAGATAATAAGTGGTATTATTACGTAGACAATGTTCCGGTTACAGGTTTTCAGACCATCGCCGGTCAGATTTACTGCTTCAAGGCTGACGGTGTCATGAAGACCGGCTGGGTAAAGAAGGACCAGAAGTGGTACTACTTTAAATCAAGCGGAGTCATGGCAAAGGGCTGGCTGAAGATCAAGAAGACCTGGTATTTCCTGGACCTTAAGTCCTGTGAAATGGTAACCGGCTGGCAGACGATCGGAAGAGAAAGATATTATTTTGATGCAAACGGTGTCTGGATCGAAAATCCGAAGGTGGACGATCCGGAGGTGGCAAAGAACTGGACAAAGAAGAACGGAAAATGGTATTACATCCTGAACGGAACACCGGTTACGGGATGGAAAACGCTCAGCGGAAAGACCTTCTACTTTGATGAAAACGGCGTCATGCAGACAGGCTTCCGTCAGATCAGCGGAGAGAAGTATTATTTTACATCTTCGGGCGCTATGGCGAAGGGCTGGTCCAAGGTCAGCTCATCCTGGTACTATTTTGAACCGGAAACAGGAAAGATGCTGACCGGTTGGCAGAAGATCGGAAAAGAGCAGTATTTCTTTGATTCCAACGGAGTCATGCAGTCGGATGTCTGGAAAGGAAATCTTTACCTTCGGTCTGACGGATCTGCAACGGATGAGGTATTCTCCCGTGAATACATGGGTTCAAAGTATTATACAAATCTGCAGAACACATTAAAGAGTGTTAAGGATGACAAGGACATCATGAATCGTGTGCTTGCCATCGCACAGTCTCAGGAAGGCTATAAGAATTATTCCGTTTCCGGAATCGAAGTAAGTCAGGCAAGAAAGAACGGATATCTCTGGACAGGCGCAAAGGAGCGAAGCAACGGCGGTACGGGAAATACCGAGTATACACGCTGGGCACAGAGATATATGCTGAGAAGGGCTGTTTCATCGCAGTATGCGGATTATGACTGGTGTGCGATCTTTGCAAGCTGGTGTCTGTATCAGGGCGGCCTTTACAGTGGGCATGACAAGAAGACATGGTATTATTCCTATTGTGCGGATCCGCGGATTGAGAAGTATTCCATTATGACCTCCTTCAACTGCGATCAGGCACAGGTATGGTATACACCGACAGCAAGTAATAAGATTGCTGCATATTCAGAGTGGAATGAGTATGTACATACAGAGGTAACACCCTATGATATCCCGTACAGACCGGGCGGACTCATTTTCTTCTCCTGGGACGGAACCGGAAGATACTTCAGTCACGTGGGAATCGTGGTTTCCTATGATGAGAAGAAGCACGTGTTACGGTACATCAGCGGTAACTGCTCCGGACAGGTTCTTACCTACGATGTTTATTATGACAAGCCGATCTGGAGTGGTGTAAACGGATATGATACCATCATGGCATATGCCGAGTACTACGAAGGAAAGGAAGCATGGAAGATCAACAGCAAGGGCAAGCTTTCCTATTACAAGAACGGTAAAGCCCTGACCGGCTGGCAGACCATCGACGGAAGAAAATATTTCTTCGATGAGAACGGCTACATGGTTAAGGGATGGAAGACGGAAGGAAGCAACAAGTACTATCTGTCATCCTCAGGAACACTTGTGACCGGCTGGAGAGATATCGGATCAGGAACCTATTACTTTGACTCGAAGGGAGTCCTGTTGACCGGCTGGCAGACCATTGACGGAAAACGGTACCGGTTTAATGATACCAGCGGCAAGATGTATGCCGGCGGATGGTGGGACGGCAAGAAGTTCAACTCGGACGGTACCTATGACAGTAACTACGACGGCGAATGGCATAAGGATTCCAAGGGCTGGTGGTTCGGAAAGTCATCCGGCTGGTACATAAAGAGCCAGACAGTAAAGATTGACGGAAAGACATATATCTTTGACGATAAGGGTTACACCAAAAAATAACGGATGCATATCCGCAAAAAGATGATTCATAACCAGTAAATAAATGAATGACCGGAGGAGGACAAAAGAATGTCAGACAATGTAAGACGCCCCGAAACCATGGAACGGATCACGACTCCCGAACTGGCAAAGGCCTTTATTGATGAGCAGGTTGCTGCGATTAAGGCTCAGGTCGGTGAGAAAAAAGTGCTTCTGGCCCTTTCCGGAGGTGTTGACTCCTCCGTAGTTGCAGCTCTTCTGATCAAGGCGATCGGTCAGAATCTGGTATGTGTACATGTAAACCACGGATTGCTTCGTAAGGGCGAGCCCGAGCAGGTGATCCAGGTGTTCAGAAATGAAATGAATGCCAACCTCATTTATGTAGATGCGGTAGACCGTTTCCTGGATAAGCTGGCAGGTGTGACGGATCCGGAGCAGAAGCGTATGATCATCGGCGGAGAGTTTATTGAAGTCTTTGCCGAGGAGGCACGTAAGCTTGACGGGATCGAGTTCCTGGCACAGGGTACCATCTGGCCGGACATCCTCGAAAGTGAGGCAGGGATCAAAGCACATCACAATGCAGGCGGTCTTCCCGAGGATCTTGCATTTGAACTTGTTGAACCGGTACGCATCCTGTTCAAGGATGAGGTTCGTGTAGTGGGTAAGGAACTCGGCCTTCCCGATAACATGGTATATCGTCAGCCGTTCCCGGGACCGGGACTCGGCGTACGCTGTCCGGGTGCCATCACCCGCGACAGACTGGAAGCAGTCCGTGAGTCGGATGCGATCCTCCGTGAGGAATTTGCAAAGAACGGCCTGGAAGGTAAGGTATGGCAGTACTTCACCGTTGTACCGGACTTCAAGTCCACCGGCGTAAAGGACGGAAAGAGAACCTTCGACTGGCCCTGCATTATCCGCGCCATCAACACCACGGACGTAATGGAAGTCAGCGTAGAACACCTGTCCGACGAACTCATCGACCACCTGGTACAGCGGATTATCAGCGAAGTACCGGGTATCAACCGGGTACTGTTTGACTATACCCCGAAGCCCCCGGCAACTGTGGAATATGAATAATAAAAATAGTTCGAGAGCCCTTAATTTTCAAGGGCT
>CADBOV010000011.1 GCA_902796385.1 uncultured Lachnospiraceae bacterium | reverse complement strand
TTCACATAATAATTTTACGGTAACTTCCCGGATGGTTTCATCCGATTCATGCTCCGCCGAGGTCCTGGCGATCACGCCCAAGCCCGCATAGGAAGGATCCTGCAGAAGCTCTTCAAACAGTCCGCGAAGCTCCTCTTTCCGCTCACCATCCCGGATCTTTTTGGAGAAACCGATCTGCCCCGTACGGTTTACCACCACGCAGGAACCACCGACCGAAAGCTTTGAAGTGGCTTCCGCCTGTTTCCCCTTCTGCGCATCTGCGGATATCTGCACAAGCAGCGTGTCTCCCGGCCTGATCTCTTCCTTCCGGTCATTTCTGTTTCTTAAGATCAGATGTCTTCCGCTGTTCTCCTTCAACTGATAAAAAAGAACCATTCCGTCCGGCCCGGCCAGGAAGGCAGCCCCCATATTGGGCACGATCTTCGTGACAACAGCCGTACAAATGCTTCCGATCATCGAATAATCTGAAAAAAAGCGGGCCTCCGTCAGGTTTTGATCCTCGAACAGGAAGCCCACTTTCTTTTCACAGTAGGTTGTTATAATAACATCAGCTTTCAATGAATGATCACCTATTGATTGTTAATATAGAAAATCCTTCCGCAGTTATTGCAGAAATACGGAGTTCCTTCACCCTTTGTGCCGACTGTCTGTTCCGGAGTTGCCGGTGAAACGTCTTTCGATGAGCACGACGGGCATTGACGAATATTTCCACGTTTCATAAAATCAAACAGACCCATATGACACCCCCTTTGCCTTTATTACCATGAATCAATATCACATGTGTCACTTATATTATAGCAATTCCAACAAAAAATGCAATCAAATATAGCAGATTTATCCTAAAACAGGATCAAATCCCTTCACAAATCCTACTCGAACGGACGGGCAACCCCCAGAATCAGTGTATGGGGATAGGATGTAACACTATACTGATCCGTAACCGCCGGCGGCCAGGACTCGATCACTTTTCCGTCCCCCAGATAGATAGCCACATGATTGATGATATTTGTATTCGGTCTTCTGTAAAAGATCAGGTCCCCGCGTTTCATATCGGACACATCCACATGACGCATATTGACCTTATAAAACAATGTACGGGAATCATATTCATTTTCCGGAAGCGCATGATGCGGCGGTGTAGCCGGTGTAGGATCAAATCCGGCAGCATAGAGACACTGCATGACAAGGCCGCTGCAGTCCGCATACTGTCCGGGTGCCATGGATTTACAGATCTTATACCTGGTTCCCTTCCGCTTATAATCATAGGCCCGCTGTATCATCGCCTCAATCCGCTCCTCTGCTGTATTCCACTGTCCGGCATACATGGGGCTTACGTAGTAATTCCAGAACGTGGTCAGCGGAACATTCTTCGTGGTACGGTCCAGCTTCCCGTTGGCGGCAAAATGATAGGATATCCCTTTCTGAACCAGCCAGCCGTTCTTTGCCATCTGACCGGATCCGGACAGGAAATACCAGTCGTCCTTATCCTTCTGCCAGCCCTTTACCATCCTTCCGGACGAATTGAAATAATACCATATGTTATCAATTTGTTTCCAGCCGGTGGTCATCTTTCCGTTCGATGCCAGATAATAGGACTTATTCTTCAGCTTCAGCCACCCGGTCTGCATGATCCCGGAATTATTCATAAAGTACCAGGCGCCCTTTACCTGCACCCAGCCGGTCTGCATGATCCCGTCTTTATTCAGATAGTACCAGAGATCCCCTTCCTTCAGCCATCCGGTCTTACGGTATCCCTTGGATGAAAAATAGAACCACTTCCCGCCGATCCGGGCCCATCCGTTTTTCAACCAGGTCTCTCCGTCTTTTTTGCAGTATTTCACTCCGGCTTCCGTTGTATGCCAGCCCGCCATGGTAAGTCCGCAGAGAGCGATCCGGAGATCCTTTGTCATCTGATTTACCTGCGCCTGCTCCGACTCGGTTTTTGTCCGGTCCACCCGGGCCAGTGCATCCTCCACCGCCTTGACACTCCTGTCCGAATAATCCTTCAGATTCTCCGGTATCATGGAAATGTAATAATCCACATATTTATAATTTGCCGGTTTCTCCGGTTCCGGTTCCGTCACTTCCTTGTCTTTTCCGACAGTATCTCCCTGATCAGACAGACTGCTTTCGCTCTGCGAAACAGTATAGGTCCCCCGGACCTCCGCTGCATAGGCTCTCTGTCCGGCAGGAAATGAACTGCATAAGAAACCGAGAATCAGCAGTCCGGTCACTGCTGCTTTTTTTCTGTTTTTCCCTGTCATCCTCATGTCTTTCTCCCCCCGATCAATCCATTTGATGATCCGTCTGATTCCTTATTCCGGCAGAAAACTTCCATCCCCCGTTATAGTTTTTCAGAAGCTTCTGTCCCCCGCTTCGATCAGCGGGCAGATTCCGGTGTTTGAAGGATTCTCCATATAGGTTTCCAAACGGTGTATATCAAAACAGAACCTGTCATATGTGATCCCCATCCGGCTGCACATTTCCGTAAGTATCTGCTCCGGCCTGAGATTCACGATGCTTCCTGCGTCAAGCAAAAGGAACAGTTCCTCCGAAGCTTCCGGATTCTCCTGATTTCCCGGATCCTCCTGATTGCCCGGATCCTCTGTTTTCCTATACTCCATGGAACGGATCATGGGACGGATATCCGTCTGTTCTTCCTTCTTCTTCGTCTTCTTCAGCACCATGATGGTTTCCTCATCCAGCATGGTCTGCACCATTTTCTTCACGCCTTCCGTCCACTCACTTCCATACTGTGAAACGCCTTTTTCCGTCAGCGTAACACGGTATGAAGATGCCACGACCGCTGCCATGGAATTCTTCGCCTTGTCCGGAAGGATTGCCGCATCTACCACTTCCATAAGCGGTGTTCCTGTTTCATTCAGGCGACGAACGAATTCATCATGCGACGGAACCGAAACAAACTCCGCGTCAAAGTATTCTGCTTCCGAAGTCAGCATCAGGGGCATGGGCGCCGCAAAGGAAATGATCTGATGCGGGCTGAGTCCCGTGCTGTATGCGATATCCAGTCCGGCCCTGCGGATGTTTTTCTGAAAATAACGCATCACATCCAGATGGCTTATAAACTTCAGCGGACCGGTCTTTTTATATTTTACACGTACCTTCATAGTATTTGACCTTTCCTGATCCGGAGCGTTCCTGTCCGCCGGATCACTTCATTGCAGGGCAGGGGCCCTCCGAAAGCCCTGCCGCACCGCAGCCGGAACAGCGTTCCCGGCAGTTCGGTGTTACAATTCCCTGTCTGGCAAGTTCCCATTCCTTCTGAAGGAACTGCTTACTAACCCCGCAATCGATGTGATCCCATGGAAGAACCTCGTCCACCGACCGCTCTCTTGTCAGATAAAATGCCGTGTCGATCTTCAGCTTTTCGATGGCATCCAGATAGCGCTGCATGGAGAAAAACTCCGTCCAGGCATCAAAGATCCCTCCGTTCCTGTAAACTTCAAGCACCAGTGCCGAAAGTCTCCGGTCACCTCTGGCATAGATTCCTTCGATCAGGGAAATGTCCTGATCATGATATGCGAACTTCATCCGCTTCATGTTCCTCATTTTACGGAAATGTTCCTTTGCATGATACGCATGAGCCACATAGGATTCCCTGTCCAGCATGGGAGCCCACTGGAACGGGGTAAAGGGCTTCGGTACAAAATAGGATGCGGACGCCGTGATCTGCAGACTTCCGATCCGGTTTTCTTTCGGTACCGTATCAAAATAAGCTTCCGATATCTTCTCACAAAGCTCAGGGATCCCTTCAACATCCTCCAGCGTCTCTGTGGGAAGACCCATCATGAAATAAAGCTTCACCTTATTCCATCCACCCGCAAAGGCCTGGGTCACACCGTTCAGGATCACTTCCTCCGTCAGTCCCTTGTTGATCACGTCCCGTAACCGCTGGGAGCCCGCCTCCGGAGCAAAGGTAAGGGATACCTTATGGATATCCTGTACCTTCTCCATGACGGAAAGGGAAAATGCATCCACTCTGAGGGACGGAAGCGAAACCTGGATATGATCCTTCTCGATCCGCTCCACCAGAAAATCCATAAGCTTCGGAAGATCCTCGTAATCACTTGTGGAAAGGGAGCTGATGGAGACCTCATCATAACCGGTTGCGGAAAGCATCTGATCTACATAGCTCTGTACCAGTTCTACCGGTTTCTGTCTGGTGGGACGATAGATCATACCCGCCTGGCAGAATCTGCACCCTCGGATACATCCCCGCATTACCTCCAGAACCACCCGGTCCTGGGTTGCGCGAAGATACGGAACCACCGGCTTCATGGGATACGGTGCCTCCGAAAAATCCCGGACGATCACCTTTTTAATCTTTTCGGGCACACCCTCTGCTTTCGGTGTGATGGAAGAAACCGTTCCGTCCTCCTTATATTCCACTTCATAGAGAGACGGTACATAGATTCCCTGAATCCCGGAAGCCCGGCGAAGGAACTCCGACCTCTCCATATCCGAATATTTATATTCCTTATAAAGTTCCAGCAGACTGCCGTAACTCTCTTCTCCTTCACCGATATAGAAAATGTCGAAGAAATCCGCAATCGGCTCCGGGTTGTAGGTGCATGGTCCGCCTCCGATCACAATGGGATCCTCTTTGGTCCGGTCCTTACTGAAAAGCGGTATCCCGGAAAGATCGATCACCTGAAGAATGTTGGTATAGCACATTTCATACTGGATCGTGATCCCCAGGAAATCAAACTCCCGGATGGGAGTCTGGGATTCCAGCGAAAAAAGAGGGATCTTTCTCTCCCTCATAACCTTGTCCAGATCCGGCCAGGGACTGTAAACCCGTTCACACCAGGTATCCTCCCGCCGGTTAAACATATCATACAGGATCTGGATCCCCAGATAGGACATTCCGATCTCGTAAACATCCGGAAAGCACATGGCATACCGGATATCCACCTTCATAGGATCCTTCACCACCATATTCAGTTCATGCCCGATATATCTGGAGGGTTTATCCACAGACATCAGGATCTCATCAGATAAAGCAAGCTTCACTCGTTCTATTCTCCGTTTTCTAAAGTTCAAACCTCATCATTTTTCATTGATGACACTGTCTATTATAACATGAGTCAGTACAAAATAACCAGTGATCGGAGCAATCTCCTTTGCTCCCCGTACGCTTCCGGAAACCGACTCATTTCTGCTCATCAAATCGGACGCCTGTCCCGTCAAAATCCGGGATAAAGCACCGGTCCGCCGAGGACCGGTTCTGGACAAATCCCTGTGTCACCCCAAGCCCTGCCGCAAAATCCGTCAGGCTTTTATATTCCCGTCCCGTGATCATCCGATCTATCTCCGGATATTCCTCGGACAGCAGACCGTGATCCGGCGTATACTGGCTGAGCAGACTGATCCAGATCTGATCCCCGTAGGTATGATACAGTTCACTCACGATCCTTTTTGCCTGGATCAGCATTCCCGGAAGGAGCAGATGCCGTACCACCACACCCCTGAGCAGGATTCCCGGATCCTCTTTTGTAAATACACACCGGGGCTGCTGACGCACCATTTCGGCGATCGCCTTCTTTGCAACCTCCGGATAATCCGCTGCATGGCTGTACCGGAGGGAATCCACGCTTCGGATATATTTATAATCCGGAAGGTAAATGTCGATCAGTCCTTCCAGACTCTTAACCACATCCGTCTTCAGATATGCGGACGTATTCAGGAGAAACGGGAGTCCGATGCCCTGCTTCCTTGCACTTTCGATCGCCGGACGGATAACCGGCAGAAAATGATCCGCCGTCACCAGATTGATATTCAGCGCGCCCTGTTCCTTTAGTTCAAAGAAAATCCCGGTCAGCCGTTCCGGTGAAATTTCCGTTCCCTTCTTCCCCCGGGAAATCTCCTGATTCTGGCAATAAACGCACCGGAGACTACAACCGGAGAAAAAGACAGTGCCGGATCCCTGTTTACCCGAAACACAGGGTTCTTCCCAGAAATGCAGAGCTGCCCTGGCTACGCGGATCCGGCTTCCCACACCACAGAAGCCTGTGCCGTTATTTCTGTCCGTACCGCATTCCCTGGGACAAAGCTTACATGAACTCAAATTATGCATTGCACATCTCCTTCGGAAGATTACGTGTTCCATTTCTGCTTCGAAACACTTACAAAGATACGAAAGCCGCTTTCTTCACTGATCTGCAGCGTTCCCTTCATCTTCTGCACCCGGTTCTGGATATTGATCAGGCCGATCCCGGACTCACCGGATTCCCGTTCCGTGACAGGCCTTTCACGAAGCGTTCCTTCCGACGACAGATAATCATGCAGGATTACCTGATAAAAAGCAGGATGCTCAAGGACCTGCAGTAATACCGTATCATTCAGACTATGGGAAAGGATATTCGAGACTCCCTCCCGGATAATGCCTATAACACCGTATTTGATCTCTCTCGGCATGTCTTCGGACACATCGATCTCCATATTCACATGGAACTTTTCCCGTAACGGTTCCATGATCTGTTGTACGGTTCCTTCCAGATTTACGGAAGAATCATGCAGATCATGCACACTGGTCCGGATGTTCGTCATGGCACTGTCCAGTGTTTTTCTGACCTCAGACAGCTCCGTATGTGCCGGTTCTTCCTTATGGATCGCCAGTAAAGCCCCCACCTGCAGAAGTGCTCTGGAAAGTGTATGCCCCACATTATCATGGATCTCCCGGGCAATCCGGTTCCGTTCCGTGAGCTGGGTCGTCAGCACTTCCCTGTCCTTTGCTTCCAGCAGATGCGAGTTCTGAAGCATCAGCTTCTTTTTCTGCTCCGCATAATCATCCCTGAGAGTTTTCAACTGTTTTTCATCCGCGTAGATCTTCATGGTTTTTCTTGCGATCCATACCGCAAGAAAGATTCCTGCCGCAAGGAAGATATAAAACTGTATCCCGAAAACATCCGATCCCCCTTGAGAGGACAGACTCAGGATCACGGAAAAGCCCGCCAGAACAAAGCCCGGTACATGCCATATCAGATAAAGGTCATAGACCAGAAGCGGACATAATGCTATCAGATTTGGGAAAAAGAAAGAAAACACAAGGATCAGATCGGGAATCAGAAAGGTAATGTATCGCAGCCATTTTTCTGCAGGATCCGAATCCTCCGCAGGTACCTTCCGTTCGGCGGGGATCAGCCACAGCATGGCCGCTGCTAAGGCGAGAGACATATAGATCGCATTCACAAATGCATTGCCTTCATACCTCTGACTAAGCAGAAAAAGCACATAGAAATATAGCAGAAGCTTGTCGATCGCCCGCTCCATAACCCGAACACCTACCTGTTTTTGTAATAAAAGATCGCAAGATTGGTTCTGTCACGCAGATCCAGCTTGCCCAGAATGGAACTGATATAATTGCGTACGGTACCCTCCGACAGGAAGAGTTTTTCGGCGATTTCCTTATTCGAAAGTCCCTCCGCCACACATTTTACGATCTCGGATTCCTGATCTGTAAGGCCGTACGATTCATGATCAAAACCGGTCTCTTTTCTGGAAAGCATCTCCGGAAGGCGCTCCACCACCTGATCACCGAAAACGGTCTGCCCGCCGTATACGGTGCGAAGTGCCGGCAGGATCCCGTCGAAATCCTGTTTGATGATATAGCCCTTTGCCCCTATGGCAAGTGCAGTCCGGATGTATTCATCGTCATTAAATGTAGTCAGATAAAGAATCCTCGCTGCGGGATCCTCCTCCAGGATCTTCCGTCCCGCATCCAGTCCGGTCATTCCCTTCATACGGATATCCATAAGAATAATATCCGGATGATACTCCCGGTATAATGCGATTGCTTCTTCTCCGCTTCCGCCGGTGGCAACCACTTCCGTATCTCCTCCGGCTTCAATAATGGTTTTTAAAGACAGCGTTACAAGGCTGTCATCATCAACAATTATGATCTTCATATAATCCCGCCTGCTCTTTCCTGGTGTAACATACTGATTATATCGCACACGGTCGGATCAAAGCAAGAAAAATGGGGCAATCGCCCCATTTTCCTTTGAAACCGGATTCTTTTATTCGTGATCGAACTCAATGACGTAGAAGTTGAAATAACCGGCATCCTCGCCCTCTGAGCTCCATTTATAATCGGAGTCCTTTTCCATGTAAGCATAAAAACCATCTTTGTTTGTCCAATTGTCATACTCCCATTTCTCACCCGTCTGCCACGTCCAGTTTCCGTCTTCTCCCTTTACGGCATTCAGCGGGACAGAAGAAATATCAAGTTCGCTTCCCTTTACCAGTTTCACAATATAATCCTGCTCCGCCTGAGAGTTTACGGTAAGCAGATATCCACCTGCATCAGCACATGCCTTCCGGATTTCTTCCATCTGCGTATTGCTGAAATACTCATACTTTGCAATATACCTATGACCCTCAAAGGTGAATGTTCCGTCTCCGTCAGTAATAACATCATGGATGATATGGACTTTATCCAGTGTATGATCCTCATTGGAGTCCTTTACATCCTCAGACGCTTCATATTCGTTGACTCTTGATGTGATAAAGCTATTCTTGAAATCGGCAATCTTGGTGAATCCGTAGTAATACACGTCACTCACATAGAACGTTTCACATGCTTTATGGTAATCCATAAGATCCAACTGGTAGGACCCGTCCGAATTGATGATTAAATTATAGAAACCAATCCCGAAGAAATATTCAAATGAGTCTTCAAGCACTCTCGTATCGGATACTTTCACGCGATACAGTCTGTAAACTATATTGCCGTCATTATTCTTACTCTTCAGGAAATAGGATCCCACCGGAGTAAAATCAAGCATCTTCGATTTTTCTGACCAGGAAGCGACGTACTCTGCTGTATATACATCCTTGGCCTGCTTATCGATCTCGTCAAGTGCCTCCTTCGGAATCTCAGACAGGCTTGTAGCATATTTTCCGACGGAAACCTTGTATTCCTTGGATCTGGTAGCCGGAACCTTTCCATACTTATCAAGATAATAACTGTTTTCTTCCCTAACGGAAAGTGTTACGGTTTCACCATCCGAAAGGTCACTGTCCCTGTCAAGGCTATAGTAAATATCGAACGGACTTGACTCCTGAATTGTATAATAGGCTCTTCCATAGGGTGAAACGCCCTCAAATACAACCTTGACATAATCCTCTGAGAACGGATCAAATGTTTCAACCTGCTTCAGATCTGAAACAGTCGCTTCGATCGGATCACCGAGCGTGAGTTTGACATTATAATCATTTTCAAGCTCTGCAAGGGCTTCATCCGATATCGACAGGGTTAACTTAACCGTTTCTCCGTTGGAAAGATTGCTTGACTTGTCGAACTCATATCTCACGGTTGTTACAAGCTGTCGTATGAAAAACTCTGTTATCTGCTGTTCATTCATGAATGAATAAGCAGCATTGGATCCCCTATACTTAACCGTATCAATATCCGCCTTTATCTTCTGGGAATCTACGCTATAGGTTGCGTATCCGTAACCATTGTATTCGCCGGTAAAGTTGATCGTAACATAATCACTCATGTTGATCTTCTTCGGTCTTGTAGCAAGGAAAATGATCAGTGCCGTTGCAACTACAACCAACACAGCCGAGCATGCGATAATCATTTTTGCCTTTTTACTGAGTGGTTTTCTCGGCGGTCTTGGCGGCCTCGGCGGTTTTACGGCCTGCGGCCCCTGCGGTCCCCACGGTCCGGGCTGTCCCTGCGGCGGCATTCCCTGGGGTCCGGGTCCCTGCGGCGGCATTCCCTGAGGTCCGGGTCCCTGCTGCGGCATTCCCTGAGGTCCGGGTCCCTGCGGCGGCATTCCCTGCGCCCCGGGTTCCTGTGCCCCCGGCTGCATCTGAGATGCCATATCCTGCATCTGTCCCTGCGGCACATCCTGCTGCGCCGTGTACTGGTTCTGCATCTCCTGTCCGTACTGTTCCGGCTGCTGATATCCGGAATCCTGCTGCGGCATATCCTGCTGCGGCGCGTACTGGTACTGCATCTCCTGCCCATACTGGTCCGGTTGCTGGTACCCGGGAGTCTGCTGTGTCATATCCTGCATGTCATTTCCTGCACCCGGTTCCTGCGGATTCTCATTGCCCGGATCATTTGCAACACCGCAAAACGGGCAGAATCTGGAACCCTGTATTTCACTCCCACAATTAATACATTTCATAATACCTGTCTCTCCCTTTTTATGAAGTGATTATTGTAAACTTCCAAATTTCATAATATCACATTTTATAAGATACAGGCAATATCCATTATAAACCCGGTTTCTCATCACTTACATATTTTCAGCGCCTTCAACATGGTCAGTTTCCTGATATAACAGACTATATCGATTCACCGTATTATATTATTTATTATGCCATCTGCTTCTGCTCGTTTGAGATCCTTGCAGCGGCAAGGCCGATGAATAAGCAGACCAGTCCGAAGGCAAGCTCCAGGGCGAAACAATCCCATACATCGGCGAAGTTTCCGCCATCAAAGATCCGGGTTACGGCTGTCGAATACCAGTAATTCGGAAGGAACCGGCCGATCTTTGTCACGCCTTCTCCCAGAATGCTGAGTGGAACGAAGGTTCCACCCAGGAAGCAGAAGCTGAGGCCGATGATATTTGAAAATGCCGTAGCGGATGCTGACGCAAAAAACGGGATATTTACCAGCATGGATACCATCATGGCTACAACCAGGGTAAAGATTCCGGCGTTTATAACTGCCAGCCACCAGGTTTCCGTAAAGAGGATGGATCCGACTCCGGATCCGGCCGGATCCTTTACGTCTCCCGGCATGGCACCGGACTCTCCTCCCATCAGACTTGCAATGGTTACAAGGATTACCAGAACGATCATTGCAAATGTAGCTCCGGCCGCGAACAACCATCCGTTTCTCCTGGATGTCGTTATGGAAGAAACCTGGATCCGGTTTTTCTTCTCGCCTCTGTTAAAGGATACCAGGGTTGGAAATACACCCATGATCAGGATGGAAATGATTCCGTAGGGAAGGTAATTGAAATTCCCGCGAAATGCTCCGTTTGCCTCTTTCTCCTTTGCCTGGATCGATACATACTGTGTGATATCCAGAGACTGTTTTGTTTTTTGGGACGCTTCGGAAACGCTGATCCCCTGATCAACATATCCGCGAAGTGCATTCAGGTAATTGTCAAGCTGGATGGAAATATAGATTCCCATCGGCATTGAATCATCATAGGTATTCACGATCCGGTTTTCACCGTTCTTTGCAAAGGCTTCACCGAATCCCTTGGGAATCCTGATATAAGCAACGATCTGCTCGTAATAAAGAAGGTCCTTGATCTGATCTTCCGTCAGTTTGTTGTCCTTCACCTTGTGGAATTCCTTCAGGAAACCAACGACTTCATCTGCATATTCGGAGTCATCCTCATTTTCCACGTAAATGTTGTAGCTGTCCAGCTTTGCCTTCTTGCTCTCATTGTCGGCATAGATCCCGTTCAACATCATCAGGATAACGATGGTGATCCCCAGATTGATCAGGATTCCGACAAGATTCTTTTTTATGATCTTGAAAAATGCCTTATAAAGACTCATACTGATTCCTCCTTGAAAGGACGGCTCCCAGCAGGAACAG
This sequence comes from uncultured Lachnospiraceae bacterium, assembly GCA_902796385.1. Classification (GTDB taxonomy): domain Bacteria; phylum Bacillota; class Clostridia; order Lachnospirales; family Lachnospiraceae; genus Eubacterium_Q. The sequence goes on along the minus strand of CADBOV010000011.1, from coordinate 8,298 downwards.
TCCTGCAGACAGTGCCAGTAGTGTAATGATCGAACGATAGAACCGGTCTCCGACTCCGAAAATATTCAGTGAGTAAAATGCATCCGTGATCACGGACATGGGATTGATCCTGTTTACAATGGGTGCAGCCTCTTCAACAGCTGCCTTCAGCTGTACCGCATAGAGTCCGGAAATCGCACCGCCCAGCATGGTGATCAGCATCAGGATCGTATTCTTCACACCGTAGGTAAAGCGTCCGATATGTGCCACAAAATAGCCCAGTGCATTTCCCAGTAAAGCCCCGAGTCCCGCAGTCAGGATGATCATCATCGTCTCTCCGCCGAACCTGATCCGCAGGATGCCCAGCAGATAAAACAGTGCGACACCTGTACACATTAACTGGAATGTAAGGGTTGCAAGTACAACACCCACCTCATATTTCAGCTTGCTGAATCCGGAAGCCCCAACCCTGAGGCCCGTATTCGAGCAGTTTGGCTGCAGGCTGACGATCATATCCAGAATCGTTGTGGATCCCAGCATGCACATCATTGCGATCAGATTATAGAAATACGGGACATAGGGATCTTTATTTTCTCCTGCCATTCCCTGATTTACAATGTATTCCATATCCTTCGAAACCGACTCCTGCGCTTTCGCCGCCGCTTCCGGTCCGCGTTTTGCGCTGTCTGCCATAAGATCCGCTTTTGTGCGGTAGGCACTGACGATTCCTGAAAGAATACTCTGATACATATCATTTTCGGATATGGTAAGCGTAACATCCGTTTCACTGTCCAGCCGGATGATACCGATCACGCTTTTGGTCTCTTTTTTATCATCATCCGATATCCCGACGATTGCCTTCTCTACCTTGTCCCGGCTGGCTTCCCGGTCCAGCATTCCTTTTGCTTCTTCTTCGGTGGCAAAGGAGACATCCACCATTTTGCTGCCGTTTTCATATGTCAGTTTTTCAAGAACCGCAACAAAAGGATGTGTTTCTGCATTTTCACCTACAACCACGACTCTCATTGTCTTGGACGACTGCTTGCCGTAGATGGAACTGAACGCAGCGAAGAACAGTGTCCCGAGGATCAGCGGAAATGCAAGGCCCCAGAAGACGACCGATTTCGTCCGGAAGATTTTCTTAATGTAGGTTCCATAGATTCTCAACATTTTGATTCACCTCAGTCTTTATCTCTCAGTTCTTTACCCGTGATCTCCAGGAAAACATCGTTCAGTGTCGGCATCTCGGAGAAGATCCGGTCATAGGCCATATCATGGTCTGCCAGATACTCAACCACGTGGGAAATGTTGTGCCGTCCGCCGCTGCATTTAATGGTCATACGCTGATTGATGTATGTAACCTCGTAAACGTGATTCAGGGCCCGGATCCCTTCCAGTTCCTCATCCGATACCTTCTTGATATCCACGATCACGCTTTCCGTATTCTTGATCTTCCGTTTCAGTTCTTCTGCAGAACCGGATGCAACTTCCTTCCCCTTATCCATGATGAGGATCCTTGAACAGATCTGTTCAACCTCCTCCATGTAATGGGAGGTATAAATGATCGTTGCTCCCTGCTCGTTCAGCTTTGTGATTCCTTCCAGGATCTTGTTTCTTGACTGGGGATCTACCGCAACCGTAGGCTCATCGAAAATGATCAGCTCCGGTTTATGTGCGATACCGCAGGCGATATTCAGTCGTCTCAGAAGACCGCCGGAAAGCTTCTTGGAATAGAACTTCCGGAAGTCTCCGATGTCTACGAACTGAATGGCTTCTTCCACCAGTTTCTTACGTTCTTCCTTATCTTCGATATAGAGTCCGCAGAAGAAATCCACATTTTCCTGAACGGTCAGTTCATCGAAAACCGCCACGTTCTGGCTTACCAGACCGATCTTCCGCTTCAGATCCCTTCGATTCGCATTCATTTTCTCGCCGAAGAGCAAAACCTCGCCCTTATCGTAGGTTAAAAGGGACAGAATACAATTGATGGTCGTGGATTTACCGGAACCGTTCGGTCCCAAAAGACCGAAGACCTCGCCCTTTTTTATCTCCAGACTGAAGTTGTCCAGTGCGATCAGTTCCTTATACCGTTTCACAAGATTTGTAACCTTTACTACTGTTTCACTCATGCTTTCACTCTCCGTTTCTGTTGATCTTAACAATTTGATCTTGAATAAAATATACCATCCGGCATCGGATCACGTAAGTGATATCCGTCACCGGATGGTATCTTATTCATATGACATTTGTCATATTTTAAATTATGAAGCCTGTCATGTTTTAGTTTCTGAAGCCTGTCATATTTAGTTCTTGAAGCTGTGTACCGGTGCCGGGATCCGCCCTTCTCTCCGAATCAGGGCATCACAGCCAAAGGGATTTACTGCCATAATGGGTGCGCTTCCGAGAAGCCCGCCGAATTCCACATGATCCCCGACTGATTTTCCGATGACCGGAATGATCCGGACAGCCGTGGTCTTCTGGTTGATCATTCCGATCGCCATCTCATCTGCGATGATACCGGAAATGGTCGTTGCTTTTGTATCTCCCGGAATGGCTATCATATCCAGTCCGACCGAGCATACGCAGGTCATGGCTTCCAGTTTTTCGATGGACAGTGCGCCTGTTTCCGCAGCTTCGATCATTCCCTGATCCTCACTGACCGGAATAAATGCGCCGGAAAGTCCGCCCACATAGGAGGATGCCATGATACCGCCCTTCTTCACCTGATCATTTAAGAGTGCAAGTGCTGCGGTAGTACCGGGTGCACCGGCCTTCTCCACACCGATCTCCTGCAGGATATCCGCTACGGAATCTCCGATGGCAGGTGTTGGCGCAAGGGAAAGGTCAACGATCCCAAATGGAACACCAAGCCGTTTCGAAGCTTCCTTTGCAACCAGCTGACCCACACGGGTGATCTTAAATGCGGTCTTTTTAATGGTTTCACAGAGAACCTCAAAGGATTCACCCCGGATATCGGAAAGCACGCTTCTCATAACGCCGGGTCCGCTGACTCCCACATTGATCACGCAGTCACCTTCCGTAACACCATGGAACGCTCCTGCCATGAAGGGATTATCATCCGGTGCATTGCAGAAAACAACCAGCTTCGCGCAGCCGATGGAATCCTTTTCCTTTGTATATTCCGCAGCCTCCCTGATGACCTCTCCCATCAGACGGACCGCATCCATATTGATTCCCGTTTTCGTGGAACCTAAGTTTACCGAGCTGCAGACAACGTCCGTTTCCGCAAGCGCTTTCGGAATGGAACGGATCAGAAGTTCATCCGCTGTTGTCATGGACTTGGATACCAGAGCGGAATATCCGCCCAGGAAGTTTACTCCCACATCCTGACCGGCTCTGTTCAGTGTCTTTGCGATCTCAACAAAATCATCCGGTGTCTTGCAGACGGACCCGCCAACCAGAGCGATGGGGGTCACGGAGATCCGCTTATGAACAATGGGAATGCCGTACATTTCCGTAATGGCTTTTCCTGTTTTTACCAGATCCTTCGCTGAGGTCGTGATCTTCGTATAGATCTTCTCACAGGTTTCAGCCACATCCTTTCCCACACAGTCCAGAAGGCTGATTCCCATGGTGATCGTTCGTACATCCAGATTCATCCTGGATATCATCTCATTTGTTTCCAAAACTTCATTTAAAGTAATCATAGTTTCCTCCGGGGATAGTATCGGGCGGCCGCATCGCAGCCGGGCATTACCGCCTTTTAAGATTCACTGGAATCATTAAACCCTGTGCATCATATCAAAGATTTCTTCCTTCTGGGTTTTGATCTGAACACCGATCTCATGCCCGACGGATGTAAGCTCCCGCGCAAGTTCTTCATGGGATTTGACAGCCTTGTCCGTATCCACGATCATCATCATATTGAAATATCCCTGCATGGTTGTCTGGGTGATATCACAGATATTGATGTTGTTGCTTGCGAGATAATTACAGATCTTTGCAATGATCCCCACAGTATCCTTTCCGATTACGGTAATGATGGTTCTTGACATTTTGATTTGCTCCTTTTATTTAATTCCATATCTTCCGGCAGGATCCTCTGCCGGGGATATTTTATTCGATTATGGTTATAACATCTTTCAGCACATATGAAAAGGTGGGCGCCGAATATTTTTCATTTTCTTTATATCCGTTCTTCAGATCAATGGTTTTGGACGGATCCTCCGGATCCACTCCGGTATAGTCTCCCCTAAACACATCGATATCGTCATGAACGAACTTTTTCTTTAATTCATCGATCTTTTCCTGGCTTCCCGGGGCTGCGATCAGGCTGTTCAGCTCGAGGATATCCACCCAGCCCTTGTCAAAGCCGGCGCCGATATCATTTCCGTGAACAACGCCTTCCACATAATCCTCGATCTTTTCATCTGCCAGTACCGCTTCACATGCACCGATCACATAGGACTCCCAGTTGATCCGGCAGCTGATCATGGATGTGGTAGGCGCCACATCGATCATACTCTGATTGTAACCCACATGATAAACGGTCTTCTCCGCATATCTCTCTTCACAGGCCACCGCCGGCCCTGTTGTGTTCGAATGCTGGGAAATAAGCACACAGCCGTCATCGATCAGTTTATCGGCACAGGACTTCTCGATGGTATAGCTGGACCAGGTATTGGTATACTTCACTTCCATCACCGCGTCCGGGCATTCGGATCTGGCTCCGAGTAAAAACGCCGTATAACCGGAGATCACCTCCGCTATGGGATAGGCTGCCACATAACCGATCTTGGCCTCTTCCTTCGTGATGGTTCCGTTGTCGATCATCTCCTGCAGCTTCATTCCGGCAATTGCTCCGGTAATGTATCTTCCTTCATAGATCTCACCCATGAAGGTGTGATAGTTTCCATAGGCCGGATCATCATTTGCATTCAGACATGTAGCCTGACAAAACTGGATGTCGGGATACATTCCCGCATACTTTTTCGTGGCCTCACCATATCCGAAGCTGGTGGTAAATATGATATCGCAGCGGGAATCCACCAGATCCGCCAGTGCCTGCTCCACACCATCCTTGTCAAGTATGTTGCTCTTCACGTGGATCTTCACTTTTTTCCCGAGCTTACGCTCCAGCGCCTTCTGTGCTTTTATGAAATTTGCCGTATACGGTGTACTCTCGTCTCCGTCATATACAAAGCCCACAATGATTGCTTCCTTTGATGTGTCGGAACCGTCGCGGATGATCCGATAGGTTGCAAAAGACATGATCATCAGAACAGACGTGACGATGGTGATCAGATACAGTGTTTTTTTGTCATTCAACATGATCATCCCCTTTTCCGTAAATCTGCTCTATATCGATCTTTCCGTCCCGGATCAGTTTCAGCATGATATCGGCGATCTGCGGATCAAACTGCGATCCCTTACACCGTTCCAGCTCTCCGATCACAAAATCGAAATCCAGTTTCTTTCTGTACACACGGTTTGCGGTCATGGCATCAAATGCATCGGCCACACCGATGATCCGGCCGAAGATCGGAATCTCCTCCGCCTTCAGTCCCTTGGGATATCCGGAGCCGTCATACCGCTCGTGATGATAAAGAACGCCGTCATTTACATTTTCCACAAGCGTAAAGTCCTTCAGGATCGCGGCACCGCGGGTAACGTGGGTTTTCATTACCGCATATTCCTCATCATCAAGCCGTCCCGGTTTATTCAGGATCCTGTCCGGAATACCGATCTTACCGATATCATGAAGCAGTGCGGTTTTCCGCAGCTTCTCACACTCTTCCTCACTGAGTCCCAATTCCCTGGCGATCATAACGGAATAATCCGAAACACGCTGTGAATGCTGGCTGGTATTCTCATCCTTCGCATCCACGGTTTTCGCAATGGCAAGAATGGTTTCATTTCCCATTTCAACCTGCCTTCTGGCAAGTTCCAGCTGTTTCTGCTGAAGGGCAAGTGTCCGCTGGATCCGGGTCCTTGCAAGGAACCAGCTGAACCAGGCAACCGCGATCATGGCAACCACGATCATATAAACGATAAACCAGTGATTATCATAAATCTCTTTTTCTTTTATGAAGGTATAATTTCTTTCCTCCAGGATCTTCTCCTGGTTCTTATCCAGAACCGCCAGATGGAATGTATAGGTTCCGGTGGGCAGATTCGTATAGGTAACCGTAGAAAGATCACTCTGGTATACGATCGTGGGTTCCGAATCAAAGCCCTCCAGGAAATAGCTTACATGGGGATCCTCAATGGTATAATTGATGACCTCGGGATAGATCTCGATCTTATTGACTCCTCTGTCAATGTTCAGCGGCTCTCCCCGCTCCAGGGTATAGGACTCACCATCCAGTTTTACGGAGGATATCATCATTCGGTAGGAACGTTTATTGGATGCATAAGCGGCTGTATCGATCATGAATACGCCGGTATCGGAAGAAAGGTACAGATTTCCTTTCTCATCACAATAATTCCAGGAATTGGCTGTCAGGGATGCATTCATTCCGCTCTTTGCATCCAGAAGTTCATATCCCATATCCTTTGTGTCCGCTAAGACATCACTCTCATTTACAACATAGATTCCGGCACTGCTGAGAACGAAAAGCTTTCCCGATTCGCTCGTCCAGATATCATAATTATTGAAATACGGGAAATTCTCCAGTGTCCGGATATTGTACTTCGAATCCATGCAGCAGATACCGTTACTGGTAACGATCAGGATATGTTCCCCGTCCGAACTCTTTGTCATTCGGAGGATTACTCCGGAGGAAAGGCCGTCATATCTGGACAGGGTCCGTACGGGTTTCCCGTCACGGATCACTGCGATACCGTCTCCGTCCGTACCTGCAAGAACCGCCCCGTCATCACTTTCCAGAAGACACAGGATCATGGCATTGGAGAAATCATCTCCATAGGTCAGTGTCCGGGCAACTCCCTGCTCCTTGATAAAGGAAATACCGGTATCACCTGCAGCAACGATCGTCTTATCCTTCAGTTCCAGAACGGTTCTGGAACGGTCTCCGAAGGAACCGCTCTTACTGTCAAATGTAACCATACTTCCGTCCTGTTTCACCAGGATCAGACCTTTTCCATAGGTACAGATCCACAGATTGTTATTTGTATCCTTTCGTATACAACGGATCCGGACTCCATCCAGGAATTCCGTCAGCTGGTTTTTGATCTGCTTGGATGTTTTCATGTCGGCGATATCCAGACCCACATCCGTTCCGAAATAAAGACATCCGTTCCACTCGTCAACGGAATTTACCACCTTCTCCGAAATCTCATAGTTGCAATATACATCCGAGAGCACGGACTTGGAAAGCCGGAGCAGACCGAGGCGTGACGAAGTAAACCAGAGATTCCCCTGATAATCTACGGTCATGTTATCGATGGAATTATTGAATTCTTCCGAATTGATGGCTGTATAATTTCCGTCCTTATCAAAATATCCGATCCCGTTATCTGCACAGATATAACCTCTCTGATTATCGGAAAAATTAATGGACTGGATATTTGCAAGGTCTCCGCAGTGGATGGAACCAACCCTGGACAGGCTGTCATTTATCAGTTCATAGGCCAGGATCTCGTTTCCGGATGTTCCCACATACAGGCGGCCGTTTTCGTCAAAGGTACAACAGGTAAAGATATTCCTGCTGCCGGTCATCTCCAGTGTGGTGCGGATCTCTCCGTTCGCCATAAGAAAAAGCTTTCCCTCCGAATTGACTGCAACCGCAGAACCGTTTTTATCCGATGTAACCGAAACCGCATAATGAACCTGCGGGATGACATTCAGAACCTTTAATCCCTCATCCAGCATAAGAACCGCCATACTGTCCGTGGTTCCGATGTAGTATCTTCCATCCGAACTCTTTGTGATGCAGCGGACGGAATCGGACGGAAGGCCCTTATCCTTATCGATCACACTGGCAATATTGTTATTGATACAGATCGAAACACCGTTATCATTGGTTCCGATCCAGAGGCGTCCTTCTTCATCCACATAAAGACAGTTTGCGTTTCGAACCGAATCATATTCATTCATCCAGCGGAATTCACTTCCGTTGTACCGGTAAAGACCCGCATATGTGGCAATCCAGAGGATTCCGTCATTTGTCTGGACGATATCATTTGTTTCTCCGCAGGGAAGTCCGTTTTCACTGCTGTAGATCGTCCGGACGTAACCGCCCAGTTCTTCCTCCTCTTCCGCTGCAAATGTATTCATCTTTCCTGCCATGGAAAGTGCAAGTCCGGCCAGGATCAGTATGGAAAGTTTTGCGCCGATATGCTCTTCCGAGAAAAGCATCGGAATCTGTCTCTTATGTCTTATAATGCCCCTGACCT
>CADBOV010000010.1 GCA_902796385.1 uncultured Lachnospiraceae bacterium | reverse complement strand
GATTCCGAAGGCAAGACCGGTTTATGCGGCCGCCAGCGGAAAGGAAGATATTTCCACAGCGGATATCAAGTTCGGATACTGTACCGAGTTCATCATTTTGCTGGAGAAGGAGCTGACAGAGGCTGAGGTGAATAACATTAAGGAATTCCTTCTTTCCATCGGTGATTCCATCGTCTGCGTGGCGGATGAAGAACTCGTAAAGGTACATGTTCATACGAATCATCCCGGACTCGCATTTGAGAAAGCCCTTGAATACGGACAGTTGACCCGTATGAAGATTGATAATATGCGGGAAGAGCATTCCGAGCGTGTGGAACTGGAACAGGAGCGCGCAAAGGAACAGGATGCGGCATTTAAGCAGATCAAAATGGAACGGAAAAGCCAGGAAGAGAAGCCGCAGGAGATGAAGAAATACGGCTTTGTCTCTGTCTGTGCAGGGGAAGGAATGGAGAAGATCATGCAGGGGATCGGTGTGGATCATGTGATCTCCGGCGGACAGACCATGAATCCCAGTACGGAGGACATCCTGAAGGCAGCACAGCAGGTAAATGCCGAAACCATCTATGTTCTTCCGAATAATAAGAATATCGTTCTTGCTGCAAATCAGGCGGCAAGTATTATGAAGGAAAAACGCGTGATCGTAATCCCGACGAAGACGGTTCCGCAGGGAATCAGCGCCATGCTTGCATTTTCCGAGGGCGTGGATGCATTGGAGAACCAGTCTGCCATGGTTGAGGCGGCGGCTTCAGTCAAAACGGGTGAGGTTACATTTTCCGTAAGAGATACCTCCGTGGAAGGAAAGTCCATCCTGAAGGGAGATATCATGGGAATTGATGATAACGGCATTTCCGCCATCGGACCGGATATCCGTGAGGTTACGGAGAAACTGATCGATGGAATGGTGGATGATGACTCCGGTCTCATTACGGTTTATTACGGGGTGGATACCGTGGAAGAGGATGCCCTTTCTCTGAAGGAAACGCTGGAAGAGAAATATCCGGATGCTGAAGTGGATCTTCAAAACGGAGGACAGCCTATTTATTACTATATCATATCGGTGGAATAATATGCAGCTGAAGGATCCGGTAACATCGATCCGCGGCGTCGGTGACAAGACGGCGGAGGCGTTTCGGAAACTGAATATCAGTACGGTGGAAGACCTGATCCGCCTGTATCCGAGAAGATATCTGGGTTACAGCGAGCCGTTGCCCATACGGCAGGCACCGGAAATGGAACGCGTGACCATCATGGCCGAAATCTGCACCTATGTTAAGACCTATAAAGGCCCGAGATACGTGATCACGTCCCTTTCCGCACAGGATGCAACAGGAAGCATTGAACTGGTCTGGTTTAACTGTCCGTATCTCAGGAACACCTTTCATAAGGGCGAAACCTACTGCTTTGTGGGTCTGATCAAGCGGAAGGGAAACCGGCGGGTAATGGAACAGCCGGAATTCTTCACACCATATAAATATCAGGACATGAAAAGTGTCCTGCAGCCCATCTATCCGCTTACGGCGGGGGTCACAAATACCATGCTCCGTAAAGCGGTTCATGAAGTGCGGCCTTTGATCCGTTCCATGCCGGATGAGCTTCCTTCACAGCTGGTAAGTGAATACCGGCTGACACCGAAGGGACAGGCACTGGAATCCATACATTTTCCAAAGGATGAAGAGCAGCTCCGGCAATCGGCCAGAAGGCTGGCTTTTGATGAGTTCCTGCAGTTTCTCCTGGATGTACGGGAAATGCGGGAAGAAAATCTCCGGCTGACCTCCGAACACCTGATAACGGAGGAGGCGGTATCCAAGCTGCAGGGATTTCTGGCAGGGCTTCCGTATCAACTGACGGAAGGGCAGAAAAAAGCCCTGGATGATGTGGTACAGGATATGTCCGGCGGAAGCGTCATGAACCGGCTGATCCAGGGAGATGTGGGCTGCGGAAAAACCATTGTTGCGGCAGGAGCACTGTTCGTAACGGTCCTGTCCGGATACCAGGGAGCACTCATGGTTCCGACGGAAGTGTTGGCGATGCAGCATTTTAAGGACCTTACGGAGTTGTTCCGGCCATACGGAATAAATGTTGCGCTTCTTACGGGCTCCATGACCATGAAGGAAAAACGGACGGTTTATGAGGGGCTGCGAAGCGGTGAGATAAAGATCGTGATCGGGACCCATGCCCTGATCCAGGAAAAGGTGGATTATCAGTCCCTGGGACTGGTGGTTACGGACGAGCAGCACCGTTTCGGTGTCCGTCAAAGGGAGCGGCTTGCCGAGAAGGGAAAACTTCCGCATGTGCTGGTTATGAGCGCCACGCCGATCCCGAGAACGCTGGCGATCATTTTATATGCGGATCTGGACATTTCACTGATCACCCAGATGCCCGGCGGCCGGAAGAAGACGCTGAACTGTGTGGTGGGTACGGATTACAGACCGACGGCATATTCCTTTATCCGAAAAGAAGTATCCCGGGGCAGACAGGCATATGTGATCTGTCCGAAGGTGGAAGATTCGGAGGGTGTGGAACTTGAAAATGTCGGTTCCTACGCGGAGATGCTCAGGGAAACCTACGGAGACAGCGTCCGGGTGGAAAGCCTCCACGGCAAGATGAAGGAAGAGAAAAAGCAGGAGATCCTGCAGGCTTTCAGGGACCGGAAGATTGATGTCCTGGTTTCCACCACCGTCATCGAGGTGGGGATCAATAATCCGAATGCCACCGTAATGATGATAGAGAATGCGGAACGGTTCGGCCTTGCACAGCTGCATCAGCTGCGGGGACGGGTCGGGCGCGGAGATGCGCAGTCGTACTGCATTTTTATAAATGTAAATCAGTCCGATGAGGCAAAGGAACGACTCTCGGTGCTTGAGGAGTCCAATGACGGATTCCATATCGCATCGGAGGATCTCAGGCTGCGGGGACCCGGGGATTTCTTCGGGGTACGGCAGAGCGGGGATCTGATGTTCCGGCTGGCTGACATTTACCAGCATGCCGATGTGCTTCAGATGGCACAGGACTGCATTTTAAAATATGAAAATGAGCTGAGAGACAGAAGAAAGGATATACAGCATGGATGAAAAGGATTTAAAGGATCAGGCAGAAAAGAAGGCGCCTGAAGAAAAAGCAGAGCAGGCTGATAAGAAAGCCGAAAAGTCTTCCGGGACCGCGGGAAACGGTCCGGAAAAGGGTGATCAGCGGAGACGGAATATCGGCTCGGGAGCGAGAATAGCCATTACCGTGCTGGCGGTTCTTGTTCTGATCCTGGTTGCATATATCGTTTCGGATAAGCTCGGAAAGAAGGATGATTCCACATCTTCCGGAACCGAAGCTTCCCAGACGGAGAACAAAGAAGAGAAGAAAACGGAAGCCGTAACGGAAGCAAAAACCGAAGCAAAATCCGAAGCGGCAACGGAAAAGAAGACAGAAGCAAAGTCGGAAGAAAAAACCGAAGAGAAAAAGGGTGAGAATGAGACGGTTCAGAAACCTGCGCTGGAAGCAAAGGTAACCGTTGCAAACTCCTGGTCCGTGGGAAGCTCTTTCGTAGTTCAGTACAATACCGACATAAAGAATAATTCCGATGAGGTTGTGAAACACTGGGATGTCCGTATGCCCGGCTTTACCGATACAAAGATGGAAAACCAGTGGGGAGCCGAGTTTGAACTGAAGGGGGATATCCTGATCGCAAAAGCGGCAGATTATAACCTGGAGATTCCTGCCAAGGGTTCCATCAATTACGGATATCAGGTGATCTTTAAGAATGAGGATGCATCCAAGAAGGTGGATCTTAAGAAAGCTGAGATCTATGTGAATGGTGCTCCGTATGATGAGACCGTAGAAGTTCCGGCACCGAAGAAGGTGGAGAAGAAGACGGCAGCAGAGCCGGAAAACGGTTCTCCCCTTGAGGTTCACGGACAGCTTTCCGTAAAGGATAAGGATCTGGTTGATAAAGACGGAAAACCATATCAGCTGAAGGGTGTGAGCACACACGGACTGGCATGGTTCCCTGATTATGTTAACCTTGAGGCCTTCCGTACCTTCCGTGAGAAGTGGGGCGCAAATCTGATCCGCCTTGCCATGTATACGGGTGAAAGCGGAGGATACTGCTCCGGAGGAGATCAGGAGAAGCTGAAGGGCCTTGTGGAAAAGGGTGTTGACTATGCGGATCAGCTCGGTATGTATGTGATCATTGACTGGCATATCCTGAGTGATAATAATCCGAAGATCAACCAGGATGAGGCCATCGCATTTTTCGATGAAATGTCCAAGAAATATGCGGATCATAAAAATGTGCTGTTTGAGATCTGTAATGAGCCGAACGGAGGCACAACCTGGGCAGATGTAAAGGAATACGCGGAGACCGTTATTCCCGTGATCCGTAAGAATGCTCCGAATGCCATTATCCTGGTGGGAACACCCACCTGGTCACAGGATGTGGATCAGGCAGCATTAGATCCGATCAAGGATCAGAAGAATATCATGTATACCCTGCATTTCTATGCGGCAACACATAAGGAAAATATCCAGAACAAACTGAAAACGGCGAGAGAAGCAGGACTTCCGATCTTCATTTCGGAGTTTAGCATCTGCGAGGCATCCGGAAACGGTACTATCGATTATGATTCGGCAGTTGACTGGTTCAATCTGATCAATGAATACAACCTTTCCTATGCCGGATGGAATGTTTCCAACAAGGCAGAAGCATCATCCCTGATCCGTTCCGACTGTACAAAAACGTCGGATTGGACAGACGAGGAGCTTTCCGAGACAGGTCTCTGGCTGAAGGAAACCATGAAATAAATGTGGATGCTAATGTGAACCGGCAATACGGGGTTGCAGAATGTTGAGACCGGAGGTGTTAAATGAGAGTTATTGCAGGCACAAGACGAAGCCTCCCGCTGAAGAGTCTGGAAGGGGATACCACCCGTCCGACGGCGGACAGATATAAAGAAACCCTGTTCAATGTGCTTCAGACGGATATTCCGGGATGCAGGTTTCTGGATCTGTTTGCGGGGAGCGGTGCCATAGGGATCGAAGCCCTGTCCCGCGGAGCCAGGCACGCGGTGTTCGTAGAGAACAACCGGAAGGCCATGGCGGTGATCAAAGAGAATATTCATTTTACGAAGTTCGAGGATGAATCGGATCTGATCCTCTCGGATGCCATATCCTATGTACGGTCACTTCCGGTGGTGGATTTTGATGTGATCTTTATTGATCCGCCGTATCTGCACGGGCTGGAAGAGGAAGTTCTCCTGGCACTTGACGGGAAGAACTGGAAGAATCCGGAGGCACGGATCGTGGTGGAAGCTGCGCTGGATCAGGATTTCTCGTTCCTTTCCGATACGGGATTCCGGATTGATAAGGTAAAGGCATATAAAACCAATAAACACTTATTTTTACGGCGTAAGGAAGCATAATTATGAATACAGTTGTATATCCCGGGAGCTTTGACCCGGTTACGGTAGGACATATGGATCTGATCAGGCGTGCAGCAGGCATTTTTGATCACGTGGTTGTTGGCGTTCTCATCAATTCCGAAAAAAAAACACCGTTGTTTTCTTTGGAAGAACGTGTTATTATGTTGAAGGATGCATGTGGTGATCTTTCGAACGTATCCATTGAAAGCTTTGATGGATTATTGATCGATTTTGTTCGTGATAAGGGCTCGAATACGATCATACGTGGCCTTAGGGAACTGATGGATTTTGAGATGGAACTTCAGATGGCGCAGGTGAATCGTCTGGCGTCCGGTGGGATTGAAACAATCTTCCTTCCGACAGACCCCAGATATTCAAATGTCAGCTCATCGGTTGTACGGGAATATGCCAGATATAAAGTCGCGCTTCCGGAGTTTGTTCCGGAAAATGTTCTTAGAGCCATGGAGAAAAAGGGCATAGTGAAGTCCACAAAACAGGAGGATTAGGAAAATGGGTAAAAAAGGTGTAGAGGAAATGATCAATGAGATCGAGATATTTATTGATAACTGTAAGTATCAGCCGCTCTCTTCCAATAAGATCGTTGTCCCGAAGGATGAAATGGAGCGCTTGCTCAGCGAACTTAAGCTGAAGCTTCCCAGCGAGATCGAACGCTGCAAGAAGATCATGCGCAATAAGGAG
>CADBOV010000009.1 GCA_902796385.1 uncultured Lachnospiraceae bacterium | reverse complement strand
GAGTATAATGCGGTTGCCACGGATCTGGAGTTGTACAACCGTGTCATGGACAGCGCCGACGCAAGAGAAGGCATGGGGCTGCTGCTCAGACTGAAGGAAAGCTGTGATAATTATCTGAAGAGCAGATCTCCGTTCAGTAATTCCGGGAAGATCCGGAAGGCCATTATCGCTCAGGTGTCCGTAAAGGTGAACTCAGAGCTGGACAGGCAGAGGGAAGATTATATTAATACGCAGAAAGCCACTCTGGCTTCCATGCAGGAGGAGGCCAGCGAGGAAAATGTAACAGCTGCGTTCCGGGCACATCATAATCTGATGTATCAGGCTTTAAACGAAAACATGACGCTTACTCCGGAGGAACTGGAGAAGCTGGATTCCGATATGGAAGATGTTCTGAATGAATTAAAGAAGCAGAAGGTAGATGATAACCAGAGTAAGACCATGAGTACAAAGTTCTTCAATGCACTGGGATGGTCCGGAAACGAGCCGCGGCTCATCGGGAACATAAGCTCTGCCCGGAAGACATCTCCCCATGGACGAAAACTGTATCATACCACCAATCCGCTGACGAATTACGACGATAACGGCAAGGTGATCTCAAGAGAGAAGGATGCACTCAAACCCACCGCACAGCTGGCCGGGATCGGAGGAAAGCGGATGTATTACGGCATCGGCCGGATCGGTAAGGGCTGCTATACGGCAGCAGGAAGCGATTCTTCTGATAAAAATGATGAAGCTGCAAGAATGGACAGCTGGAAATATGGTAAGAATGAAGGCGCCGTCCTGATGACCATGATGCTGAACGAGAACGCAAGGATCATTTCGTGGCTCGATATGTCAAAGAAGAAAGAAATGATCCGGGAAAAATTCCCCAAAACATATGATTACCTTGTGAAAGCAGATCCGCCGACCGGAAGTGGATTTGAAGACTATCTGACCATGTTGGCTGCGCTTCTGGGATATAATACGATCATTTCTAATGAAACACCGGAGATCGATTATCTGACCACCACGGACCGGAAGGCTCTTACGATAGACCGGGATATCTTTATCCGTACGAATCGGGACGGAGACTATGATGTCGGGGATCTGATCGATATGAAGGCACAGGAAAAAGGAAAGGATATTGAGGAGGAATAGATATGTACGTTCTCACAACAGGAGATATAAATTATATTGAGGAAGTGACCAGTGCGTGGAAGATGTATATCTATCGGATCCTGGACAGCATGGAGTCGGTTCCGGAACCGGTGACGGGTCACATTGAAGAACTGAGTGAGGGATTCCGGGAGGGATTCTTTGTATTCTTCAGAGATGCCATGGATAAGGATGAAACGCTTCTGGCCGGAGAGGTCCTTCAGGATTTTCAGACCGGCTGGAGAAAAGAACATCCGGATTATTATGATATGGATCAGCTTTTTTCAGGCTGCAGTGAAGAAGAACTGAAGAAGGCCGAACTTCCGCTTAAGGCGGCGAAAGAAGCATTTTCATAAGAAAGAGAGGCTTCATAAGCGGGGAAGCAAAAAAACAATTTGCAGAAAGATGGAAAGATTTATAAAAACAGTGTATACTGTTAACTGATGTATGTGTTTCACATGCACCGGATCACAATCCGTACAACTGTTGCAGAAATGCAGCGGTGCCTTTTGGTGTCCGGAAAAAATAGTTGTTAACTGGAAGGAATCTGGATTCGGATGAAAAAGGAAGAGAAAAAAAAGTTTAAACAGTTGGACAGAACCAAGTTCAGTCTGGCAGGTCAGGTACTGATCTTTTCTCTGCTTGCAGCCCTGCTTACGGCATTGCTGTCTTATTTTGTGCTTAAGCATGGAGCGGATTCCAGAGTCCGGGGTGAAAAAGAGGGCCTGGCTGATAGTCTTACGAGGGATATCGTTGCCACTGTAAAAAGCTATCCGGCTTATGAATGGCTGCTTACTTACTGGCTTCAGAATTCGGCTTCGATGGATGTTGAATATGAGCTTACGGATACAACCATCGAGAAGGCAAAGGAATTCTCCAAAAAGCATCCGGGAATGGTCCTTGATTATGCCACTGTAGAGGAAATAGAGAGTCTTTCTGCAGAGGATCAGAAGCTTTATGCAGAAGTGGTTTATAACCAGCTGCAGAACCTGATGAATCTGATCAAGCAGACTTATGAGCCCAGTTATGTCAGTGTCCTTATCATGAATTCCGATTATACCCACGGGACATTCATTCTCAGTGGTGCATCACCGCAGCAGAAACGAGGGACTTCTTATGAAGACGCCTATGTGATCGGTGTCGAAGCGGACAGTACACCGGAGCAGAGAGAAAGTATGACTGTTGCGGCAAAGGGCGGAAGGATCCTGACACAGTCCGGCGACTATGTAGATTCATTCGGTTATGTACAGGATATCCTGGACGGTCAGCATGTCATGGTTGGTGTCACATATGATATATCCGGTGTAAGAGATGAAGTGGAAAACCAGGTTTTCGGCGGTATGGTGCTGTTTATGATCCTGCAGACACTGCTTGCCATCGCGCTGTTCTTCCTGGTCTATCTGGCTGCGGTTCGTCCGATTGAAAGAATCCAGAAAAATGTATGGTATTACCGGGAACAGAAGGACAGTGAGAAGGTCCTTAAGGATCTGTCCGGGATCAAGATCAAAAATGAGCTGGGAGCACTTTCCACAGATATCTCCGATATGATCGTGTCCATCGATTCCTATGTGGATGAGATCCAGAATATCACTGCAGAAAAGGAAAGAATCGAAGCTGAACTGAATGTTGCCAAGAGGATCCAGGCGGATATGCTGCACAGCAAGTTTCCGGCATTCCCCGACAGGAAGGAATTTGATCTTTATGCAACCATGAATCCTGCAAAGGAAGTGGGTGGAGACTTTTACGATTTCTTCCTGGTGGATGATGATCACATCGGACTGGTGATCGCAGACGTGTCCGGTAAGGGAGTACCGGCGGCACTCTTCATGGTTAATTCCAAGACCAGGATCCAGAACCAGGCGAGTTTCGGTAAGAGTCCCGGAGAGATTCTGGCAGCTGTGAATAACCAGCTTTGTGAGGGAAATGAAAGCGGTTTCTTCGTAACGGTCTGGATGGCTATTATTGATCTTAAGACCGGAAAGGGTGTGGCTGCCAATGCCGGCCATGAGCATCCGGTGCTCAGGAGGGCAAACGGAGCATACGAAACCGTGGTATATAAGCATTCACCGGCGGTTGCGGTTATGGACGGAGTTCCCTTCAGGGAGCATGAATTTGAGATTCATCCCGGAGACAGGATCTTTGTATATACGGATGGTGTACCTGAGGCAACCAATGCGGAGGATGAACTGTTCGGCGAAGAAAGGATGCTGGCTTCCCTGAATACCCATAATGATGATTCATTAATGGACCTTCTTCCGAATCTGAAGAAGGATATCGATACATTTGTCGGAGAAGCGGTTCAGTTCGATGATATCACCATGCTTGGATTTGATTATTTCGGACCTTCGGGAAAGAGCGAAGAATAAATTCTCGGAACGAAGGCGTCCGGAACGGATGCATTCGGGACTTACATCCGGAGTTAAAGTGAGAGGAAAGAATGTCTGAGGCAGGAACAAAAACCAAAAGGATTCAGGAACTGGATATCATGAAAGGGATTGGTATCATTCTGATAGCGGTATATCACATTGTATTCCGTTCCATGGATGGTATTCCGGACAAGACGATCCGTTCACTCGGATGGGCTTTTATCGGTATTTTCTTCTTACTGTCCGGGTATACCTGCAGAGTGGATATCAGTGTGAAGGAATGCTATCGACGGCGTGTAATGAATCTGCTCATTCCGGTGATCATGCTTGAGATCGTTCTGCTGGTTCTGGGTGGAGCCTATTGTATTCTTTTCCACGATTATACAACGAAAAAGGTACTGTATGATTCCGTGGTTACCTTCCTTCGGCCTGAGATCTCCACGCGTATCTCCAGTGGATGGGGAGAAGGCGGCATACTGTTCTATAATCTTTCCCCGGTCTGGTTTATCTGGAGTATGGCATGGACGGAGCTGTTTTTCCACCCGTTAAGGATGCTGACCATAGGAAAAGGGAAGGGTACCCTGTCGTGGGTTATTCTTGTATTTGTACTTCTGGTGATACAGGTTCCGATGTATGTCTTTCTCAGACCTGCCCCATGGGGTCTTACGATCGTTCCGACCTATCTTTTGTTTATGCTGATCGGTGCGAAGCTTCGGGACAGGAAGGCATTTCAGAGGCTTATGGATGTCCGGCCGCTTCCGGCAGTGATTGCCACGGTGCTTTGTCTGGCGGCGCATTACGGACTGTTTCTGTTTAACGGAAACGAGAGTTATTATATCAGTAAATACGGAAACCGCGGTGCGCTGGATGTCTTTACGGTACTTATTCAGGTGCTTTTTGCAACACCGGCGATCTACTTTATTTCACGCGGCATCGGAAGGCTAAAGCCGCTTTCAAAAGGATTTGCATGGTTCGGAAGGCATACTCTGGGCGTGCTGCTGATGCACTGTATTATTGCCGTGGTCTACTGTGACCTGCTCCATAACTACATCAAGCCCGGAACCTGCTGGTATCCGGAGAATATCGGAATCCCGCTTACTGCAGAGATCATATTAAAGTCAATCCTTACCTGTGCACTTTCACTGTTAACATGCATACCGCTGATCTCACTGTGGGACAAATTCAGAACATGGTTATTCGGAAGGTACAAGACCGGTGAGCCCGGTTTACATGCTAATGGAGTAGAAAATGAAGACGATCAAAGAACAGAGAAAAGAAGCGAAGGAATATAAGAAAACTGACCGTAACTGTTTGGTTATGGTCAGTTCTTTTTTTCATGTAATGTGGTATAATTTTTCATAAGTGTGAATGCAGACGAAGCGACTGAAAACATAGTGGAAAGAGGGGGACAGGATGAAAAGAAAAAGAAGACTGATCAGTATGCTCCTGGTGTTTTTCATTACGCTTGGGCTCTGGACACCGGGTGGCGTTAAGGCCGCCGGAACGACTCCGGAGGAGATCCTTGCGTCCATGACGACAAAGGAAAAGATCTCACAGATGATGGTAGTCAGTATGGAAGG
>CADBOV010000008.1 GCA_902796385.1 uncultured Lachnospiraceae bacterium | reverse complement strand
CATCCTGAAATGTGATCCCGGTCTTTACATCCTTCTTCGCACGGCTCTTGCCGAAATTCATCAGCTTGTTGTTCGCACCGCCGCCGGAAGCTCCTGCGCTCTGCGACATCAGGATGAACACGATGATCATTACAACCACCAGACCGAAGAGGTACGGCATCAGCTTTACCCAGATGGAGGGCCGGTCCACATCACTAACCGGAAGCGGCACCTCAACCTTTGAATCCTCGATCACCTTTACCGTATCGCTGACATTCGGCGTATAATAAACCAGGTCGCCGTTCCTTCGATAAACGGTCACGGTACCCGTCGGCACTTCTGCGTTCTGGGTTATCTCGATCTTCATCACCTCACCGCTTTTCAGTTCATTTTTCAGCATGTCATTTGTGTAGTCCATGCGAATATTTCCCTTGCGGTTCAGGATCGTATTTGCAATTCCAAGCATCAGAAGGAGCAGCAGGATATATATAAATATGCCGCCCATCCTTGGTTTTCTTTCCATTTTCTTTCCTCTTTTCCTTCCTCGTTTCCTTTAGTTGATCACACCGATGAATGGAAGATTTCTGTACTGCTGTGCATAATCCAGACCATAACCCACAACAAAACGGTCGGCGATCTGGAATCCGGTCATCATGGGTTCGATGGGAACCAGCCGGCGTGACGGCTTGTCCAGAAGCGTGATCACTTCCAGGCTGGCCGGTTTTCTTGCCTTCAGGATATTGATCAGGTAGCTGAGCGTCCGCCCGGTATCCATGATGTCTTCCACCAGGAGCACGTGCTGTCCCGTAACCGGCTCGTCCAGATCCTTATTGAAATGTATCACTCCCGTTGATTCCATTCCGTTCCCGTAGCTGGAAACAGAGATAAAATCAAGAGTTACCGGTGTTTTCATGTATTTTGTCAGTTCACAGAGGAAATATACGCTTCCTTTTAAGATCCCGACAACACGAAGCGGTTTGCCCTTATAACGATCATCCAGTTCCGCAGCCATTTCCCTGACACGTTTCTCCAATGTTTCCTGATCGATCAATGTCTCAATATTCACATCCATATGCCTTACCTGCCTTTCGGTATAAAAAGGATCACTTCTTTTGTTTCCTCAGTTACTCTGCAATGCTCACTCAGACGAAGCCCGATGACCCAGAGGATCCCGTTGTCATCGGCCACTACCGGCCAGTCCTTCCTGAGTTCAGCGGGGATCTTCCGGTCCGTGAAAAACCGGTTCAACGGTTTACTGCTTCCGTCTTTCTTTATAACGATCCGGTCTCCCGGCAGGGGTTTCCGAAGATATGGTGTTCCCCGGACTGCCTCTGCGGCAACCATTTTCCGGTCTTCTCCCTTCGGAATCTCATCCCCCGGATGATAGGGAATTCTTCCTACCATCAGGCCTTCCACCTTCGGGCATTCCGGCTCGGTCTCCGGCCGGATATTCTCTTCCTGCAAATGAAGCAGGATTCCCGTCCTGGTCCGTTCCGCGATCAGCTGATACGGAAGCTCCGCACGTTTTCCCGGTTCATTTTCCGCCAGCGCCCGGATTGCCTCCACGTGCCGCCGGGTAATGTCCTTCCGTCTTCCTGCCAGCCGTTCCAGCTGACGAAAGATCAGTTCCGGATGAACCCGTTCCGGTTTTTCCGTGTCATCCGCAGTGTCACCCGAAGTGCCGGCTGACAGAATCTCCACGGCAGACAACGCTTCACCGCTTTCCTTCCATTCCTCAAGGGTCATCCATTTTCCCCCGGAAATGTAATAGCGGCAGTTCTTTTCCTGCCGTTCCGCCTCCGTTTCCTGTATATCATACAATTCTTCGGCTTCCTGTGCAAGCATAACCAGATGTTCCTTTGCACGTCCGTTTATCTTCTGCAGTTCCGGAAGGATCCGGTTCCGGATCCGGTTTCTGTCATATTCCGATGTAAGATTCGTGGAATCCGTGCAATACGAAATCCCTTCCTTCTTCAGCCAGTCCTCTATCTCTTCTCTGGATACGGCGAGGAGCGGACGGATCCGGTCTCCCAGAACCGGCTGTATCCCGCGGAGTCCGCGAATTCCGGTTCCCCGGAGGATATGAAACAGAATGGTTTCCGCCTGATCATCCTTCTGATGTGCCAGCGCAATCCAGTCAGCCCCTGTTTCTTCCTTTAATTCCCCGAAACAGGCATACCTTACCTGCCTTCCGGCTTCTTCTGTGGAAATGCCCTGCTCCCTGGCGGTATCCGGTATATTCCTATGGAAGATCCTGCAGGGAAGACCCAGTTTTTCCGCTTCACTCCTTACATATGCTTCGTCCCGGTCTGCCTCGCTGCCGCGTATCCCGTGATTCACGTGACAGACGGTCAGCCGGATATCCAGTTCTGCCTGGAGACGGTACAGCACATGCATCAGGCATATGGAATCCGCCCCGCCGGAAACGGCAACGATCCCTCTGCTTCCTGCCGGTATCATATTCATTTCCCTGACATAAGAAAGAACCCGTTCAATCATATACGTTCTCCATGCACGATATTGCACATCCTGTAAAAAAAAGCAGTGCCGATCTGGCACTGCTTATATAAACTTACTTTCCGTCCCCGGGTCTTATCACAATCTCATCCGGATAAACCAGACCCAGCTTGTTTTTTGCCTCGTCTTCTATAAACTTTTTGGTCTGCATGTATTTTTCCCGGTTTTCCAGTTCGGTCGCTTTCATTTTCTCGCTTTCGATCTGGGCTTCCATCTGGCGCTCTGTTACTGCCAGCTGCTCGCTTTTCTCATGCAGACTCATAGCCTTCACACTTGTGGCTGCTATTACTACCAGAACCACAATCAGCACCAGGATCAGGCCGGCCTTCGATTTTCTTCTCGATACACGTACCATACGTTCCCCCAAAAAACAAGAATACATTTTATTTTTGCATATTTTCTACGAATATGCAAGCATTTTTTGGCGGATTTTCAAGGATTTTCGTGATTTTTCAGGGTTTTCGGCATCAAAGCAGCTGAAACATGTCTCCTGCTTCTTCCTTCCTTACGGTTTCCGTTATCTTTGTAACTTCTGCCTTTACGGTTTTATTACCGAATGCGATTTCAATCACGTCCCCGACCTTCACATCATAGGATGCTCTGGCTGTTTTTCCGTTCACTGTGACACGTCCTGCATCACAGGCTTCATTTGCCACGGTTCTCCTCTTGATCAGACGGGAAACCTTCAGATATTTATCTAATCTCATATCCTGTTACCGCCTTCCTGTTTCAGACTCGGCTTTCTTCTGCAGCACAATTACTCGTTTACGGCTTCCTTAAATGTACGGCCTGCTTTGAACTTCGGAGCCTTGGATGCCGGAATTGTCATGGTCTTTCCTGTTCTCGGATTCCGTCCCTCTCTAGCTTCTCTTTCGAGTACTTCAAATGTACCGAAACCAACGAGAGAAACCTTCTCGCCGTTGCGAAGTGCCTCAACGATCACATCCGTAAATCCCTTCAGTGCCTTTTCAGCCTCTGTCTTCTTCATACCTGTTTTCTCAGCAAGTGCTGTTACAAAATCAGCCTTATTCATAAATCTTGTTCCTCCTGAACTATTCTTCTTCCTGTCCCGGATCTTGGCTTTCCGGGCATACCGTCCGTTTCAGACGCACCCTTCTTTTATATCGGGAAATGCCGCATTTGTCAAGCAGAACTTGCGATTTCTCCGCATTTTTCCGCGATTTTCCGCCTGAAAAAGAAGCGTAACATACATGTAATAGCCACGTAACGATTACTGACAGATAGAACAGATTTCCTCTCCGATTGCAGGATAATTTCGGCAACATTTTCTATTGCATTCCAAATTTCCAATAATTATAATATTTCTGTATGATTTTATATGACTAACCTCTGTTTACTACCATGGGTTTTACAGTACTAAACAGTTTTTATAGATAACCTGGAGGCAATAATTTCTATGAAAAATGTAATACGCGTCGCACTTCTGTTGATCCTGACAGTCGCGACTTATTTAATTGTGGATTTTATCATTACCAAGGGAGACAAGAAAGTAGCTACCCCGGAGCTGAGAGCCAGCTCCAGCGAATTCGGTAAAGTAACCGAAGTTCAGTTAACAGAAAAGAATTATGAAGTAAACAAGCAGACCATCGTATCTGAAGCCTATATCGACAACGAGATCAATAAAAAAATTGAAGACGATATCAATGCCTTTATCAAGCAGGCGGATTCCGTTACTGAAGTAAATGAAGAGAATAAAGCCGTATACTCCAATGTCATCGATACCTTCCGTGTAAATGAACGGGTCGTCAGCATCAAGGTAACATCAATGATGAAAAAGGTCGGCGAAAACGATTATTCAAAGACAGTCAGTGTATATAACTATAATACAAAGAAAGAATCCAAGATCACACTGGACAACATTTTCTCAGACGGTTATAAGAAAGCCATCGGTTCCGATTATACAGATACCTATCTTCTGAATCATACCGGCATCGACTTCTACACCGGAACGGAAAAGACCAGTTGTTCCTATAACAAACTGAAGGAATACCTGCGGAACAAGCTTCTGACCAGCAGCAATCTGGAGATTTCCGAAACGGAATATACAAAGATCCTTACGGAAGCACAGGCTTCCGCAAAGAAGGAAGCTGCTACGGAGGATCCGAAAAACCCGGATAATACCGAAGGTAAGACCGAAGACAGTACAGCTACCATCGAACCCGGAACACCCATCGGAAGTGATGAGAAGGTCATCGCATTCAGCTTTGATGACGGTCCCCATAAGACCAATACGGATAAGATCCTTGCATTGCTTAAGAAATATGACGCCCATGCAACCTTCTTTATGCAGGGAATCAATGCCAGCTACTATCCGGAGGTTGTCCAGCATATCGCCGACAGCGGTAACGAGCTTGGAAATCATACCTGGGATCATAAGAATCTGAAGAACCTGTCCGAGGCAGAGATCAATCAGGAAGTAAATGATTGTGCCGATCAGGTGGAATCCATTACCGGTATCCGGCCGAAGGTCGTAAGACCTCCTTACGGCGGATTTAACGATACCGTAAAAGCAGTTGTAAAAGAACCCCTGATCCGCTGGAGTGTTGATTCCCTGGACTGGGATTCAAGAGATCCGGATCAGATCGTTCCTCTGGTTCTCAGCGAGGTTGAGGACGGAGATATTGTTCTTTTCCATGATGTCCATGAAACGACCACTCCTGCCATCGCACGTCTTCTTCCCGAGCTGAAGAAACGCGGATTCCGGATCGTATCCGTCAGCGAGCTGATGGCTGCAAAGGGACTCGATATCAATTCCGAGGACCTGTGGTACAGCGCAAAGTAAGCTCTCGCAGATCTGTGGTACGGCGCAAAGTAAGCCTTCAAGGACCTGTGGTACGGCGCAAAATAAAAATCAAAAAGAGGCAGTTTTGAGTTACATCTCAAATCTGCCTCTTCTTTTTGTGGTGCCGGTCTTATCATTCTCCGGCCTGATAACCCTTGTCCTTAATCACCTGTATCACGCTGTCCACGTATTCCTTGCAGGTTTCCTCCGAAGAAGCCTCCACCATGACACGTACCACCGGTTCCGTTCCGGATTCGCGTACCAGGATCCTTCCGGAATCTCCCAGCTTCTCTTCGACTTCCTTTACCTTTGCCTGTACATCCGGATCATCCTGCGCTTCCTTCTTGTCACTTACCCGGATATTCACAAGCACCTGCGGATAGATCTTCAGGGGTGCAACCAGCTCGGAAAGCTTCTGCTTCTTTGCCATCATTACTTCCATGATCTTCAGGGAGGTCAGGATCCCGTCACCCGTGGTGGCATATTTTGAATAAATGATATGCCCGGACTGCTCTCCGCCGATCCTGCATCCGTACTGCTGCATGTATTCGTAAACATATTTGTCACCCACTGCAGTCTTCGCATACTGGATTCCCAGCTTGTCAAAAGCCTTATAGAGGCCGAAGTTCGACATAACCGTGGTAACTACCGTATTATTCATCAGGTCGCCGCGTTCCTTCATATAAACGCCACAGAGATACAGGATATGATCTCCGGTGATCACCTCACCCTTATCATCCACTGCAAGACATCTGTCCGCATCCCCGTCATATGCAAAGCCGGCGTCCAGATGGTTATCCAGGACAAATTTCTGAAGGCCTTCGATATGTGTGGATCCGGCATCACGGTTGATATTTGTACCGTTCGGCTCCGCATTTAACAGGTATGTCTTTGCGCCCAGCGCATCAAATACGGACTTTGCGATGTTCCATGCCGCACCGTTTGCGCAGTCCAGCGCGATCCTCTTATCCTTGAAGGAAAACTGTCCCAGAGAGATCAGGTATCCCACATAGCGGTTTCGACCTGCCACATAGTCTACCGTGCATCCGATATTCTCCCTCTTTGCCAGCGGAAGCTCTGTCCAATCCTGATCAAACAGGTGAACCGAACCGTCCAGATAGTCCTCGATCAGGGAAATGGTGGACTCCTCCATCTTCTCCCCGGATCCGTTCAAGAGCTTGATCCCGTTATCATAATAAGGATTGTGGCTGGCGGAGATCATGATTCCGCAGTCAAAGCCATCCATTCTTGTAACATAGGCTACCGACGGTGTTGTGGTCACGTGAAGCAGATAAGCATCCGCGCCGGATGCAACCAGACCGCCTACCAGCGCATATTCAAACATGTAGCTGGAACGTCTTGTATCCTTTCCGATCACGACCTTCGGCATCTCCCCGATCCCGTTCTGACGCTTGATCTCTCCGTAATACCATCCGAGAAAACGTCCGATCCGGTATGCATGATCAGCTGTCAGGTCACAGTTCGCTTCACCGCGAAAACCATCTGTTCCGAAATATCTTCCCATAGTATCCATTCCTTTCAGCCTGTATTATTTCTTGTAGTACACCACTCCATTATACACACTTCACGGGATAAAGGCAATCTGCGATCATACGAACGTCACCGTAAATGTATCGCCGGAGCAAAAAAACCGGCAACCAGTGATTATACTGATTGCCGGTATTGTTTCTTCCTGCGTCCGACTGATTCAAGTCCCGCTCGCAAATATTCTGTTGCTCCGACTATCTCGGAATCTTGATCTCGTCCGCATATTTATTCGCATCCTTGATAAAGCTTGCTATGATCAGTACGATGACCAGCGCGATCGGGAATGCGGCTATGATACTCACGGACTGCATGTTTGCCATGGAGCTGTCACTGAAGATCAGCGCGATGGGAAGAAGGATCAGCAGAAGTGCCCAGAACAGTCTTGCCTTCTTGCTAGGCTCCTCATCACCCTCAAACTCCTTATAGCTGTACTGGGACGCAACCAGTGTGATACTGTCGAAACTGGTTGAGTAGAATGCGATCATGGAGATGATCAGCACTACCAGTACGATCTGCGGGATCGGAAGTGTATGAATGATTCCGACAACTGTCTGATACAAGCTACCGCATCCCTCAAGCAGTGCAGTCGCGCTGAACTTGCCGGAAAGCTCCTGTCCCATACCGAAGTTTCCGAGAACGATGAAGGATATCAATGTACTGCAGAGACCGAAGATGTAAGTTCCCATGATAACCTGTTTTACGGTTCTTCCCTTGCTGATCTGTCCCATGAAGAACGGAGAAGCAACACACCATACCATCCAGTAAGCCCAGTAGAAGATGGTCCAGTTTTGCGGGAAGTTGTTTTCCCTTAGCGCATCCGTGTATGTAGACAGTCCCAGGAAGTTCTGGAACATATTTCCAAGAGACTGCAGACCTGTCTCTACGATATAACGTGTCTGACCGCCGAACAGGAATACATATGCCAGAATGAAGATGAAAAGGTACATGCAGATCTGTGCTGACATGGAAATACCCTTCAGACCTCTCATTACGGAGAAGGTATACAGGCAGCAGGTGATCAGCAGGATACCGATCGTGATGTACTTGGAACTCTCGATTCCGAACAGGTCGGAAAGTACCTCTGTAAGAAGCGGTGTAGCAATTGAGAAAGTAGTTGCCGTACCTGCGATCAGTGCAACAACTGCAAGTACGTCGATGATCTTACCGGGTGCCTTGTCTGTCCATTTTCCAAGGATCGGACGGCATGCCTCGGAATACTTCTGTTTTTTCTTTCCACGGACGTGGAGCATGAAACCGAATGCTGCAGCAAGTACTGCATAGAATGCCCACGGGATCGGTCCCCAATGGAACAGTGTAAATGTCTGTGCCCATTCCTGTGTGGAACCCAGATCCTGTACATGGGATTCCTGTGAATAGTAGATCCACTCACAGAAGGAATAGAACAGGATATCCGCTGCCAGACCGCAGGTAAATACCATGGCGCCCCAGGTCCAGAACTTGAACTTCGGCTTTGCATCCTGTCCGCCCAGACGGATCTTTCCGATTCTGGAGAAAGAAATCCAAAGGGATACGATCAGAACACCGAGACCGATGATCAGATAATAGGATCCGAAGGAATCTCCGAGGAAATTCCTGACATTTGTAAGAACCTTCGTTGAACCATCCGGTTTTGTAAAGAAGAAAATGCAAAGAACCGCGATCGCAATGAACGGAACGATTGTGGTCCAGGGATCCACTCTCCGGATACCTCCCTTGCCCACGATCTTGAAATTACGTTCAACATCTGATTCTCTGTTTTTTGTTTTGCTTTTGCCTCCCGTCAGAACTACGTCCTTCGATTCGCTTGAAAGTTCCTGTTTCTTTGCGCTCATAGAGCATACTCCTTTCCTTCTGTAACTACATCATTTATCGCGATCCTGTATTTCGGATCGATTGCTGCAAGTTCTGCCATGTCATCGATTTCGACGATCTCATCCTTCCGCATCTCACGGATGCCCAGCTGATATTCATCCCGATGACAGAACATCACTACATCATCCCAGTAGATCCCGGTATTCTTCTTCTCTTCAAATTCAAGCTCCAGGTGTGCTCTCATTTTAGCCCCGTCTTCCTTCGACCAGCGGCTGATGCTGTACAGCTGCCAGCCGTGGCTTCCGCCGGTTCTGGAGCAATCGGTTACGATCCCCTGATCATTTACCGTCATCAGCCATTCCGTCGTCGGTTGATCCGTCCAGACTGCATTGTATCCGGACCGTTCAAATTCCGGTGACAACACCTCCGGATCATAAATGATCTGGTCTCCGTCGAGGATGATACAATCCTCCAGGTGCTCCCTGGCCATATACAGAGAAGAAATGTTGTTGCAGGTATCGTAATAGGGATTGTGGATCAGCACCACGCCTTCATATTCCTGTGTCAGTGTAAGGAACTTCTCCTGTTTATATCCCACCACGATATAGATCTCATAAATATCATTTTTATGAAGAGCTTCGATCACTGTATCGATCATGCGAACCCCGTTTACCCGGACCATCGGTTTCGGGGTCATGATCGTCACGGGATTCATCCGCTCCCCTCTTCCCGCTGCCATGATTATGGCTCTCTTCACTCTATTCATCCTTCATACGCTCCTTTGCATACCGGTAAAATTCTTTCGCGTACCGGTACTGTCGCAGGCTGTATTCTCCGAACTCCACACCCAGCTGGCGCTTATATTCGCACCAGTTGCTCCACAGCATCCCGCAGGTTGCCACATAGCAGTAGATCTTCGTACGAACGGCCGGTGCACATTTTCCTTCAAAGTAAATGTCGATCAGCCGGTCGATCTGATCCTTGGTGTACATACTGTAGATGGAGAACATCGCCAGATCCACGTGCGTATCCTGCATTCCGGAGTATTCCCAGTCCGTCAGCTGCAGTTCTTCCTTCCCGTTCCTCTGATAGAAGAGGAAGTTGTCCGGAACCGCGTCGATATGTGTAAGCCCCCATTCCTTCGGTTGTTTGTCTATATAATCCTTCAGTTCGAAAATGCCTTCCTTGGTTTTTTTATAATCCCTGTAAATGGAAGGAGTTCCTTTCCAAAGGCTTTCGTAAAACTCGATCTGTTTCTGCAGATCAAAGGTATGCGGTACCTTGAGCTTCATTTCGTGAAAGCTCCGGAGCTTCCTCATACATTTCTTAAGATCCGCTTCGGATTCGGGATCACAGGACCGGACACCTTCCAGGAACTTCGTGATCTTAAATCCGTTGTCTGGATTTATGTAAACCGGGTCGTCACAGAAGCCCAGGCCGCTGATGGCCCGGAAGACTTCCGCCTCTTCCTTCCGGTTGATCATCTTATCCGTACCCTCTCCGGGGATACGCATGATGTACTTCCCGCCCTTTGCATTGAACAGGAAGGACCGGTTTGTCATTCCCTTTTTCAGCATCGTGATATCCGTGATCTCACGGGGCTCGACCTTGAAGATGTCGGCGATTATGTCGATGGCCACGGAAGATAAATGTCCGGAACCGGAATCCAGATCCCTCAGCTGTTCGTAGGTATTTACCTCGATCACTGCATCCGGCGAAACCACCCTTGCGGGAATGCTCATCCGGCTCTTGCCCTGATCGAAAAGGGCTTCTTCCCAGAAAAATGTATCATAACGCGGGTTCGCATCCAGTTCACGGATCCGCGATGCAACTCTTTGCCAGTCCTTCTCCAACAGATAGGAGATACCGATCATATGCTGTCCGTTCTTATCACGTACGATCTGCTCTTTCCGGTTCACTCTGACGTCACTGTCGGGGTTTTCCGCATCTGCCATCATGTACCAGGATGTGAGCTCCGTCTTCCGGAAAGGATTTTCTTCGCACCAGATATCGCAGGGAACCACATAGATATTTCCCGGCTTCTCGGATACATGCCAGACGGAATGCAGATTGTTCTTTCCCGCGTATTCCTTATTGATCACCAGATCAATTCCGAAATCATCGATCAGATATTCAAACTCATCCATCATGAAGCCGGCCACAACGGTAATATCCGTGATCCCCACTTCATTCAGCTGGCGGATCAGCCGCTCGATCAGCCGTTCGCCCTTTACCTCCAGAAGCGCTTTCGGTGTGGTCAGGTTGATCGGAACCATTCGCATTCCGAATCCTGCCGCAAGGATTACCGCTCTCTGTGGTTTTCTTTCTTTAATAAGATGTTTTGCCTTCGCGGTGAGTTTGCTGTCATCTGTCAGATAACCCTCTTCCTTCAGATTCTTCAGGGATTTATTGATGATCCCCAGGGATCTTCCGGACTCTTCTGCAAGAGTTCTTTGATTAACAAAGGGCTTTTCCGCAAGAACATTTAAGACATCCGCCTCTTGCTTGTTCATGATTTTGCCTTTCCTATCGTTACGTGAACCCAGATTCGTTTGCTATTATACGCTTGTTCACCAAAATGTCAAGAATTATTTTTCGTGAACAAACAGATTAAAAAAACGGCGGAAAATCAAGGATTTCCGCCATTTTTGTGATGATACAACTCACATTTCATGTACTTCGGACAAATTAATTCAGAGGTTTCAGATGCTATGACAGCAGGGTTCCCACGTGATCCTTCATGATCCCGAAATAAGCCTCCATCAATCCGAACGCCCGGTTCATATCCTGAAAACCGGAGGCCTCCAACTGATCCAGATAGGTTTCAACCTCCTGCATCACGTACGGATTCTCCTTTGTGTAATCAAAGACCTTATTGTAGGCCTTCACAAAGAAACCGGAGCTCATTCCCTTCTTCCGGCTGTAAGCCCGGATGCCCCAAAGCCCCAGAGGCTCATTTACGCCTGCTCCGCGTGCATCCTCTTCGATCAGCAGGGACGCATGCCGCTGCGACAGGTTATAAATATGCGCATGAACACGATGTCCCACATGCAGATCACAGTCATCGTAAAGAGAGAATCCCTTATCGCTGTAGGAAATGTCATGCACCGTGAAGCCCAGCGCCAGCAGTCTTGTCTTCATTCCCTCGATATATTCCACCGTTTCCGCATTTGTATATTTATCCACCTTCATGCCACGATGGAACACATAACGGAACTCCGCTCTGGGATATCTCTGCTTCAGATACTCGCAGAGACGGATGCTCTGCTCCCCGTTGTGACGGATCTCCGCCGGATCCGAGACCGCGATCCGGTTTATCTCCTTCAGCGGCTCCAGGCGCTTACCGATCTTTGAAATGTCATACCAGGCCGGACATCCGGTCATTACGGCATTCTCCAGCCCGTTGGCCTTCAGAACCCGCACCGCATAATTGTCCCTGCAGCCCAGCTTTCCGGAATCCTTCTCCACTCTTCTGAGCAGCTCCATACTGGATTCATTGAACCGGTAATTCCATACCTCCGCAGGTTCCGCGGTGGCGCCGTACCAGCCGCATCCCAGCAGGAACAGCTTCGGTTTTATCTCATTCAGGTCCTGAACCAGCGGAATATGCTTCGGATAAATATCCCATTTATAACAGGGACCTCCGCCGATCACGGCCGCGTCGGCCGTATTGATCTCTGCCAGTTTTTCTTCGGTAAGCGGTACATTTCGGTTATATACCTTGATCTCCGCATCGGGATACATATGCAGCAGCAGACTCCGGCTGCGTCTTGTGATGAGATAATCTCCCGCATTTTTTACGGCTCCGGACAAAAGTGCGATCTTCATAGGCTCTCCTTTTCTGATTACATCAGTTTACAGATCTTCAGCAATCCGACGATATCCTTCTTTTTCAGGGCTCCGATCATTTCCGCTTTGTGTTTTGCCACAAAACACGTGAGGAACAGAATGATTCCGCCCGCCAAAGCCCAGCGAACCGGGTTCAGCTCGTACAGCAGCGTGATCGATATTCCCAGTACGATGGAGCTCACCAGAACGATCAGATTAAATTTCATATTGTAAATACCATGCTTCCCCATTTTCCGGACAAACAGGTAATGGATCAGCAACAGTGAAATGTATCCGGCCAGCGTGGTATATGCTGCGGCAACATATCCGAAGATCGGAATGAAGATCAGATTCAGAATGATGTTGATTGCCGCCGCGATCAGGGTTCCCACCATGATCTGTTTCTGTTTTTTGTGGAAATACTCGATATTTACGTAGAGCGTGTACAGCATCTGCGCCACATACCCCAGCATAACCGGCGGAACCACGTAGATCGCATGAACATATTTTTTACCGCCCATGAGATAAAGCAGCTCCGGCGCCATCAGAATGATCAGCATGACACCGCCGCTGAACAGAAGGATGATGGGCTTTGCGACCTTAATGATGTCTTTTTCCTCTCCGTTATGCATTTTTTCGAAGCACCAGGGTGACCATGCCTGATTCACCGACTGCCACAGGATGGAAATGACCATCGCGCAGCTGTAGGCGATCGCATAATACGCCGTATCCGTATTTCCGCACAGCTTCTTGATCATGATCCTGTCGCTGGAGGAAAGGATGGTATTTGCCATGGTATGTACCACCAGCGGTGTGGCAACCGTAAGTGCAAAGCGGATATATTTCCATTTTACCGTGCGGCCTCTCAGCAGCACATAAATATAGATTCCCACCGAAGCCACGATCCAGACGCCGTAATATCCGGTAACACGTCCGTTCAGTTTGTCCTCATCAGATGAAACCAGAACCAGCACCAGCCCCAGAAGCACGGAGGTAATGGCCGGGATCAGTGAGGTTATGATCGTGTATTTATATTGCATGGCGACACGGAATTTTGCATGCAGCAGCGATACCGCAGGGCTCACCAGGAAATAGATGAACATGACATGCAGCATGTATTCCGAGATCTCGAGCCATTCCATTACGGAATCCCGTAAAATGTATGCGATGAAATAAAGTACGGCCGTGACAACGGATCCCGCCACGGCGGAAGAGGAAAGGTATTCATAGATCCTTGATTCCCCGAATTCATAGTGTGCCAAATTTACGGAATTAAAAAGATCCAGCGTTGTTATGGCTGTAAGAATCCCGATCCAGGACACGTAATTCGCATAGATACCTACATCATCAACGCTCATGATCCGGGAGAAAATGGGCATGGTGATAAATGCCAGTCCTTTTAAAATAAATGTACAGATCGTATACCAGGTTCCGGCCTTCAGCGCCTTTTTCCCTAATGACTCCATCACACTAATCCTTTGTTTCACATAGTAAAAATCCGAGTTCCATTGTACCACGAAGGCATGCCGGAGACAAGAAGCGTTGCCGAAAACCTTAAAACCCGGCAAACCGGGATAAACATGATACATCCTGTAACCCGGCAAACCGGGATAAACATGATACATCCTGTAACCCGGCAAAAGAGAAAGCAGGCATCCGCCTGCTTTCTCCTGCGTCTGCCTGCTTATTCAGTCTCTACTTCTTATTCTTTCGGGACTTGGAAGACTCCCCATCACCGTCACTGTCACTGTCGCCATAGCCATAGTCATCATAGTAACCATAGTAGCCTTTGTAATATCCGTAATATCCTTTACCGCCGCTCTGAACCTTATTCAGAATAACACCAAGGATCTTGCAATCACTCTGATCCAGCTGCTTCTTTACATTCTGAACCACCTTGTAGCTGACATTATCGGATTCCACAACCAGGATGGTTCCGTCACAGTTCTTTGCTACAAGAACCGCATCAATAACGCTTCCCAGCGGCGGGCAGTCGATCACGATGAAATCATACCGGGGTCTCAGCTCCTCAATCATTTTCGAAAACTTCGCAAGTCCAAGCAACTCGGCCGGATTCGGTGCCTTTGCACCGGTTAAGATTACGGACATATTGGTAATGTTGGTCTCGTAAATCACATCATCCAGATTCTTTTCCTGTCCGGAAAGATAATGACTCAGTCCCTTTGTCTCCTTATCAACGCCATAACGTGCCACGGTAACGGATTTCCGGATATCGGCATCGATAAACAGTACCTTCTTTCCGTCTTCTGCAAAAGACTCTGCCAAATGGAAGGAAACCTCCGACTTTCCTTCATTCGGTACGGAGCTTGTTACAGCTACCACGCGGATATCTTCACCGGAAAATGTAATATTCGTACGAACACGCTTATAAGCTTCATTTGTTTTGAAATCAAGATCTTTTTTATTCTCAAATACAATCTGCTGTGCCAACGGACTCTCCTTCTCTTTCCCTTAATATTTCACTTCTTCAAATTTATTTCTTAAACTGATCCAGGATCTCCGGATGCTCAAAGATATCCACATCCGGCCGGAACGCGTCCATATGCTTCTTTATTTCCGCATCTGACATGTCCCACCATTTGATCTCCTGGAGACGGTCTATCGTTTCTTTTTCAAATCGCATGGCAATGTGCCGCGCAGGACAGCCTGCCACTACTTCATAGGGCTGCACATCGTGTGTAACCACGGCACCCGCGCCGATGACGGCACCGTTTCCCACGGTAATCCCCGGCATAAGGATCGCTCCGCAGCCAATCCATACATCATTTCCGATAACGACACGTTTATGCGGGATCTGTGTATCCGAGGAACAAAGCCCGAACTGCTTTCGGAAAGAAAATGCATGGGTTGAAATGGCATGGATCGGATGCTCCAGCGCACCAATCGTCACATCCCAGGAAATGGAGCAGAACTTTCCGATGTCGGAAAACTGAACCTTGGAGTATCTTCCAATGGAGGTACGGTCTCCGATCGTACTGTTGGATACCTGGGAATGATGCGCCAGGTTAACATAATTGCCAAATGTTACATTGGAACAGTCTACATGCGCCGCAATCCGAACTCCGCGTTTTGCCAGCTTCTTATTTCTAAGACCGCCCTTCATTCTTTTTGTTACCCTTTTCAGCATCTCTGCCTCCGGAACATTTTCTTCTAAAGGAACGATTTCACCCGAACCTTACTTAAGCAGCTTTCTAAGCAACCTTCTTCTTTCTCTTCCTCCGGCCGGACGAAGACTGGTCACGTCCGTGTGTCTTACGTTTGGAAACACCCTCCTCCAACGGGATCATTCCAAGGACATTCAGACCCAGGTACTTCTCTACATCCTCTCCGGTCTTGATGGAGTCATTCATCATGTACTGAATAATGATGATCGCACATGCAAGTACAAATCCGAGAAGCGCTCCGATGATTCCGTTCTTCTTCATGCTCGGAGCAATCGGACCGGTCGGAACCTGACCGTAATCCATGATGTTCGGCGGCTGCGTTTCCATGACCGAAGCTGTATTCTTAACAGACACATCCGTCAGCTCGTCAACGATCTTCTTTGCCAGATAAGCATCATTATCCGTAACCGTGATCTCAAGGAAACGTGTATTGTCCGGATTATTAACGGTAATCTTCTTCTTCAAGGCCTCATAGGACATATTCAGTCCAAGATTTCCGATAACCTCCTCCAGAACCGGACGGCTGGTGATGATTACCTTGTAATCCTGTGTCAGCTGAGTACCGATCTGGAAATCCGCCAGACTGGTGATGCTTGTGGTTTTTGTCAGAATATAGATCGTGGATGAACTGCTGTAAACCGGCTTAGCGAACAGCGCTGTATAACCTACCATCAGACCGAGTCCGAGAGCCGCCAGCAATATGATCAGCCAGATCTTTGCAATCAATGCATGAAAGACCTCCACAAGATCAATTTCTGTTTCTTCATATCTTTCTTCCATGTGTGCTCCTAACCATCTTTCCGCAGAATGATCTCTGCCGTTTTAGTTTATAAATTTACCTTTTACCATCTCCTGTGCGGCACCGCTCAGCATAAACTCCGTTTCTTCCTCTCCGCAGTGCTTGCGAAGCCACGGGATATAATCCTGGGAATAAGGTGCCCGGCTGTCAACATTGTGTGCATCCGTTCCAAGAAATGTGATACAGCTTTCCTTCAGCAGCTTCCTGCACCAGCGTTTGCTTTCATTCAGGAATCCGCCTTCCACACTGGAAATATTCATCTGCAGGAGAGCCTGCATGTCCAGCATTTCCTCAATCCGTTCCATCCGTTTCACAACACTCTGGTATCGTTCCACATGTGCTATGATCGGGATGTATCTTGCATCCGAAAGATTCCGGATTGCTTCCCTGATCTGCCGGAACGGAGTCTGTACATTGAATTCTACCAGAACATACCGGGTATTATTCATTGTATGGATCTCTCCGGCTTTCAACAGATCTACAACTCCCTCTTCATACAGGATCTCATTTCCGAGATATAGCGTAAGATCAGGATATTTCTCTGCTGCTTTTTCCTTTAATTCCTCAAACCGCAGATCCAGATCCCCGGGTTCATAATGATTCCGGTCAATCATATAATGCGGCGTGAGAACGATCTGCCTTGTGCCTTCCGAATAAGCGATGTCCAGCATATCGAGTGACATTTCCATATTCTTGGATCCGTCATCCACGCCCGGAAGGATATGGCAATGCATATCAAATAGTTCCATCCGAATCCTCGTTTCCTACTTAGCCTTCCGCCGGCTGAAATACAGTCCTACAAGTGCCATGCCCGTTACCAGTCCGAAGACCGAAATGACCGAAAGCACCTGGATCAACCGGTCGATATGGTTTTTGAAGAAAACAAACAGGTAATCCGGTTCGATAAAGAAATGTTTCACCGGATTCAGAACGATCAGAAGTATCGTGATCACACCTGCGATGCCGGTTCCGATCAGTTCGGAGACCGCGATCATCCGGATACCTCTGTCTCTCCTCAGGTCCATGAAAATGGTGAAGATACAGCCGAGCAGTAAACTGATAAATAAAAGCGCTCCACTGAAGATCACCGAGAACTGAAGGTCTTCCTTCAGCCGGAGTACATACGGCGCAACATTGCTCTTCTGGTAGATCACATCTCTGTTTCCCAAAAGAAGCTGTTCCATCGCCTGCTTTTCACGAATAACGAAGGCATCATAGCTGAGGGGCTTTTCAACCGTTTCCTCTTTCTTTTCAGCCGTTTCTTCTTTCTTTTCAACTGTACTTTCTTCTATCTTTTCGGAACTCTCCGTAGTCGGAGCTTCCGTCGTAGTCTTATTTACCCCGGATACATCCTCTGTGGATCCGACGGATGTACTCTCCGTCAGCTTTCCATCCTCACCACGTCCCTGTTCCGACAGGTACTCGATGTAGGCATACCGGAAGTATCCGCTTTCCTGTACGCTCTGCAGGATCCGGTCATTATTGAAGATAATGGTGGAAATCGCAAGAAGCAGGAACAGCGCACCGATACTGACGGCGGTTGTTACGGTAAGTACCCGGCGACAGTATTTACGGATACGTCTTCTCTTTCTGTGACCCTCCAACGGTTTCCTTCGATCGGATTTCCCGAAACGCATGCATCGTTTCAGAATGAGGAAGAGACATACAAATACGGTCAATGCAAAGGTGACGATCCCCAGAATCATAATGAACCGGGGCCAGCTCGCGGGTATGATCCTGCTTTTGCTGTCCAGTTCTATGGGATCCCCGTCGCCTGTATCGATAACGATCGTATCATCCTTGATGATCGCCGTTGCTTCCGCATCCTCAGGCTTAACACGATTATTCAGCTGTTCAGCCACATTCTGGTTTTCCTGAATCTTAGAAAAGATGTCCTCTGTTTCCTGATCATCCCCGGCTTCGGTTGTCTGCGGGGTAACCGTCCCTTCCGTCGATGCTTCCTCAGTAATCGCTTCGGTTTTTGCCTCTGTGGCTTCTGTTTTCTTTTCGGTCTTTTTTTCGGTACTTGTTGTCGGATCCTCAGTGCTTGCTTCTGTTTTCTTTACATCCGGATCCGATTCCCCGCCGATCTCATAGATGTAACCCCGGGCAATACCGGTCTCCACATGAGAATAAATATAACTGATGGCTCTCTGTGCCTGTCCCGGCGACAGATCCACATCATCACTGGCGAGATAAGAATATAACTGATTGATATAACCGGAGTAGGCACGGTATTTCTTCCCTTTATAGGTAAATGTACCGCTTGCCGCTCCGATCACACCGGCTTCATCCCCGTTGATATCCCCGGCCCATACGGTCCGGCTGCCGAATTCGAGAATACCGGTAAAAAAAAGGGCCATGCCCAGGAGAAAATATATGATTTTTTTCTTTATTTGCCGCATGAAATCGTCCCTTAAAAAAAATCATAGAACACAGAATTAAGCTGTTAAGCGTGTCCCGCCTAACAGCTTAATCCCGTTAAAAAGCTAATTTACTATCTTGTACTTTTCTTTGTTGTAACCTTGCTTACTGCACCTGCACTCTGAAGAGACTTCAGGAAGTTTGTAGAAGAAACGTTACCAAGGATGTAAACTTTCTTCGCTGTCTCATCATAGTATGCGCTGTAGCTCTTCTTGTCTACTGTGAAGGACATTGTGCTCTGAGCTACGTTCAGCTTCGTATACTTGGAGTTACCGATTCTGAAACTGTAGTTATATGTTTCACCTGCACCGAGGTTGGACATACGAAGTGCATCGAAGAGCTTGGCAGCTGTTCCTGTTCCTTCAACAACAGTCTTTGTTGTAGTTGTCTTGCTTACATAATCAACAAGTGTCTCATCATCTACCCAGATGAATCCGCCGCTGTTAACGACTGTCTTCTTCACGCCGTCAACAGTAACTGTCTTCTTGGAACCTTCCTTTGTTGCAAGAACAAGGAATGTCTCCATATCTTCAGCTGCTTTCTTACGATTAGAATCGTTTACATTGAATGTAACCTCACTGGAGATTTCTCCTGTACCTGCAGTTACCTCTGTGTAAACACCAAGCTGACCTGTAGCCTTGAATGCGTAGATCTTACCGCCGATCTTTCTTACTGTCCAACGAAGCATCCATCCGTCTGCATCGAAGTAGTAATCAGCACCGTCAATGTTTGCCCAACCCTTGATGTAGTTAGCATTGGACTTTCCATAACGGAATGTGCTGCTGTGAGATCCTGTACCCTTGATCCACTTATAACCACTGTCAACGATCTTACCGTTCTTGTTCATCTTATAACCGTTTGAATAAGCACTTGTTATAAGAACACCGTTGGTATTGAAGTAGTACTTAACTCCATCGATTGTCTGAACACCCTTAACGTAAAGCTTGGAAGACTTTCCGTACTTCTTCTTTCCGCCAACTGTCAGCCACTTGTATCCGGAGTCAACTTTCTTACCGTTCTTATCAAACTTGTTTCCTTTTGCGAAAGCGTTTGCTACCATGTAGCCCTTGCCGTCAAAGTAATACTTAACACCATCGATTGTCTGCCACTGGTTTTTTGCATACCAGCCGCTGGTATCACCATACCACCAGCCGTTCGCATTCTTTCTCCAGGATGCCTTAGCCTTATAGGTCCAGTATCCCTTTGAGTCAAGCCAACATCCATCGACCCACTCGTTCTTTGCATAACCATTTCCCTGACCCTGGCTTGTGCTGAACCAGTAACCCTTGCTGTCCTGCTTCCATGTACCTTTCATTGCAGCCTCAACATCCGCTGTAGCAACAAAAAGAGAAGAAACAGCCAGGGTAGCTGCAAGCACCGCACACTTGATACGCTTAAACTTCATCTACCAATTCCTCCTTATGATTTGCCCCATAACACCTCGAGCATTATTTATACGATTTTCATAATACTATCACTTATGCCCTAAAAAATCAACCGTTTTTAGTAATTTTGGCATCCTGCACAATCATCCTGTGTATGGAAACATGTTCTTAACATAAATTTCATCAACAGAGTGGTGTGACGAAATCAGGAATTGCACAATATCTTGTGTTTTCTATATTTTATTTGGATAATACGGTTTTTTCCCATATTCATGATATTTTTCTATGTTTAGATATTTTTCTTTATTTCATTTTTATGACTTTTCTGTTTCGATCTTTTCATTTTCCGGGTGTCCGTCCTTTCGCATGATGTGCCAGCGGAAAAATGCCGTACCTATAATAATGATGTAACCCAGAATGCTTAAAGGCACCGGCGTCTCCCCCAGGAAAAGGATCCCGAGCAGTGCCGCAAAAATAACCTGCGTATAATCAAATACGGAAATATCCTTCGCCGGAGCGTATTTATAAGCGGTTGTTATCCCAAACTGTCCGATGGCTGCCGAAATCCCCGCAAGACAGAGGATCAGCCACTGCTGACCGGTCATCGGGTGAAATGCAAAGATCAGCTGGGGAAGTGTTACTGCACAGGAAAACAGAGAAAAGCATAGTACGATCACCGAAGTCCGTTCTCCCTTTCTTCCCAGAGCTCTTACAAATACATATGCGGTTCCTGCTCCGAATCCTCCGTACAGCCCAAGCAGTGCAGGTACCGGTGTCAGGTTGGAACCCGGACGGATGATCAGCAGGGATCCGAGAAAGGCGATCAGCACACTTGCCCAGTCCAGTCTTGTGGGTTTCTCCTTTAATATAGGAATAGACAGGAGAATCGCAAAAAAGGGAGACAGCTTATTCAGCATATTTGCATCCGCGATCCCAAGATGATCCACTGCATAAAAGTTCGCGATCATTCCTGATGTTCCGAAGAGACAACGAAAGAAAATATCCTTTCCGCACCCCGGTTTGATAAAGTAACGCTTTTCTGACAGCTCTGCATCAAACGGCTGCTGTTCCCGTGAAACACCTCTGCGTCTCTTTTCCCTCCTTCCGGTTACGATCAGGGAAACGATTGCGATAATCGCCGCAAAGGCATTTCGGAAGAACGCCTTCTGGAGGGTGGGAAGATCCCCGGACTGCCTTACAAAAAAAGTCATAAGCGAAAAGCCGAATGCAGCAATGATCACGCAGAGAATGCCTATCAGGTGGTTTGTCTGAGAGGCATTCTCCGCTCCATTGATCCGGCTCACCGCCGCTTCATTCTTTTTTCCCTTTGCTTCTGTACGCATCTTTTCAACCCTTTATGGAAAACCTGAATTATCTTCATTTCCGATTTTGCAAGGGTATTCTATCACACTTTCTCAGTGATTTACAGCGTCTTTTCTCTTCTTTCTTATTACTATCAGGATTCCCGCAAGCGCGGATTCCATAATAAGTACCCATACAAACAGGGGCGCATCATCTCCCGTTTGCGGCTCATCCGGCGCCTTCTCCGGCGGCGGAGTCTTTACGGTCTCCTCCGGCGGCAGAGTCGTCTTTTCCTCCGGCGGCACCTTTCCGGGTTCCGTCGGTGGTTCCGTCGGCGGCTCCGTGGGCGGCTCTTCTTCTATATGAACCTTGATGGTCTGTTCCTCCGAATCAATATCCTCATGTCTTGCAACCACTTTTCCGTCAACCGTATAAAGTGTTTCAAATGCAACAAGTGTTGCTTCCTTTACATCCTCCAACCGTACCCGGAACTCTACTACAGCAGATCCGTT
>CADBOV010000007.1 GCA_902796385.1 uncultured Lachnospiraceae bacterium | reverse complement strand
TGCTGCAGATACACCATACTTCTCCTCGATAGCCTTTACCAGCTCATTCAGCTCCAGTACGGAGAGCTTGTCAATTTCTGCTACGAATTCTTCAATCGTCATTTTTTTATCCTCCATAATTAAATTAGATCATTACCGGTTATCCGGTGTTACTCTGTGAGGTCATTCCCCACGTTTTGTCCGGACGCTCATTTTCCTAACTGCGTCCTATGCTGCGTAACTGTTTACGCTTCTGCCTGCTTCTCTGCAACCTGGTTCAGTACCCGTGCCAGATTTGCGATCGGAGACTGCAGGGATCCAAGCAGTCTGGAAAGCAGTGTCTCTCTTGACGGAATGGTTGCGATGGTCTCGATGCCGGCCTTATCGTAGTATGTTCCCTCTACGATACCGGACTTCAGCTCAAGCTTCTTTGCTGTCTTAGCAAACTCAGCCATCACACGTGCCGGTGCAGTTGCATCTTCCTTGGAAATAACTACAGCTGTAGGTCCTTCCAGATCCTGCTTAAGCTCAGCCCACTCTGTACCTTCGATTGCAAGATTTACCATTGTGTTCTTGTAAACCTTGTAGATCAGATTTTCCTTACGTGCATTACGACGAAGCTCTGTATCCTGTGCAACGGTCAGTCCGCGGTAATCAACCAGGACAACGCTCTTAGCACCATCAAGGGCTTCTTTGATCTCTGCAACGATAGGCTGCTTCTCTTCAATCTTTGCCACTGAAACGTACCTCCTTATAAGATTAATGACTGCACGTTTAAAAAAGAAAACTCCTGTTCTTTTGCATTTGCACATAGAACAAGAGTAGAATCCGTTTTATGGACCGGAACCATATGATCCGATACTTTACGAAGTCTTCCTCGGCAGGTAGGAAACCGTTACGCCTTGCGGCACCTGCTGTCTACGGCAGCTCATCAAGCGATAGACTACCACAGATGCCGCAGGCTTGTCAAGATTTAATTTTATTCCCCCGGCCTTTATTATTAACTTCTGAAAAAATGTTCTCGCAAAAAAAAATGGTTTCTGTTATAATGAGTGAGTTTTAATCGAAAACCTATTTTGATCAAAGGAGTATTCCTCATGTTTATGAGCTATTTTCTGACATTTATGATTTCCATGGTACCGCTGGTGGAACTCCGTGGAGCGATTCCCTTCGGTACACTGATCGCAGATCCGCCGCTTCCGCTTCTGAATGCCTATATCGTCAGCATCATCGGAAATATGCTTCCCGTTCCCATCATCTATCTTTTCGCACGCCGCGTACTGGAATGGGGCAAGGATAAGAAATTCACCAGAAGATTCTTCACCTTCTGTATCGAGAAGGGACATCACGGCGGTGAGAAAATGAAAGCAAAGGCCGGCGGTGCTCTTTACCTGGGACTTCTTCTCTTCGTGGGAATCCCGCTTCCCGGTACGGGAGCCTGGACCGGAATGCTGGCCGCATCCTTCCTGGAAATGGACTTTAAGAAAAGTACCGCAGCCGTTATGGGCGGTGTCCTTATGGCAGGTGTGATCATCGGACTTCTGAGTCTCGGCGGAATCAACATGCTGAACAAATAAATATCATGGCGAATGAAAAGGAGAGATTGCATTGCCCGTCCGGCGCTGCAATCTCTCCTTTTTTCGACTATCTTTTTTTCGACTATCTTTTTTTCGACTATCGTCCCGGCATCTCCGGGCTGTCTGCTCTCTGCTTTCGGTTTGTTACCGTTCCATCTTCCAGACCTGGGAGCTGTACGGCGGAAGTTCGGAACCTCCACCGAAATCATGAAGTGTTCCCGTCAGAAGTTCATCGGCCTGTCCGCAGCCTGCGTCAAAATGTGCCACAAACGGTTCACTGTCCGCATTGATGGCCACCAGGATTCTTTCATTTTCCGTCTTACGTTCAAAGATGCACTGTTTATTCGTCAGCACCACGGAACGGAAGGTTCCGTAATTCAGTGCTTCACTGTTCTTCTTTATCTCAGCCAGCTTTGCAATATGATCCGTCAGTTCATTCCACTCAGGAGCATCAAAGCAGGCACGAAGCGCAGGATCCCCCTCCTGCTTGGTGGCCTTCGTCCCCCATTCGCTTCCGTAGTATACGCACGGGAAGCCCGGCATGCCGAAGGTAAGCGTATACATCAGCGGAAGATGCTCCGGATTCATAAGAATACTTGCCGCGCGTGTCACATCATGATTATCCGCAAATGCCATCAGATGCTTTCCGCGGTACCGGCACCACTCTTCCGATCCGAACTGCTGCTGAAGGGAATGGATGATCTCGAACATATTCATGGAATTGAAACTGGAATACAGTCCCTTATAGCATGCGTAGTTCGTGCAGCTGTCCAGCATTTCCGGATTTACGAAAAGATTATAATCCCCGAAGAGAAGTTCTCCGAGAAGCAGGAACTCCGGCTTCAGTTCCGCAGCCAGTCCGTGCAGGCGGCGCAGGAAGTCGTGATCCAGACAATATGCCACATCCAGGCGAAGTCCGTCGATATCGAATTCAGACACCCATCCCCGGACCGCTTCAAAGATATGATTTATCACCTCTTCGTTCCGAAGATTCAGTTTTACCAGATCATAGTTTCCTTCCCATCCTTCATACCAGAAGCCGTCATCATAATTCGAGTTTCCGTCAAAGGAAATGTGGAACCAGTCTTTATACGGTGAATCCCATTTCTTCTCCTGCACATCCCGGAATGCCCAAAAGCCACGACCCACATGATTGAACACTCCGTCCAGAACCACCTTGATCCCGGCCTC
This sequence comes from uncultured Lachnospiraceae bacterium, assembly GCA_902796385.1. Classification (GTDB taxonomy): domain Bacteria; phylum Bacillota; class Clostridia; order Lachnospirales; family Lachnospiraceae; genus Eubacterium_Q. The sequence continues at coordinate 9,987 of CADBOV010000007.1, read as the reverse complement.
GTGAAGCCGTTCAACCACTTCCTTAAAATCCGCATTCGTTCCGAGTCTTGTATCTATCTTTGAATAATCTCTTGTATTATATCCATGGGTATCCGATTCAAAAACCGGTGAAAAGTAGATCGCATTTATCCCCAGCTTCTTCATATGCGGGATCCAGTCAATCACTTTTCTGATCCTGCTTTCCGGTACGCCGTCATTCTCATACGGTGCCCCGCAAAATCCCAAAGGATAAATCTGATAGAATACACTCTCTTCATACCACATAACCATTACCTCCGAATGTTATTTTCGCAGCCAGACATTTAAGTCCACCTTCCCCGAAATCCCCGGCACGGTTCCCTCGGAGGAATACTGCCAGCCCTCCACATGGTACGGGAACTGCGGCGTTTCATAAGCCGCCAGCCAGAATTCATATTTTCCGAGCACGGAAAGATCCAGAGCCTGAACAAACCAGGAAGTTGATGCGTAGATCATCGGCGTGTAACCTGCCTTTTCGATGGTCTCACAGAATCCCAGGATTGCCTGGGTCCTGTCCTCAACACTGATATCATTCGCCCGGACCTTATCCTCCGCATAGATTTTCTCCGTATCGATCACGATGGGCTGTTTGAACTTGTAAGGCTTCACCATGGAAAGAACCGTCTCCGCCTCTTCCACGCCTTCTTCATAGTTCACCGCTTCGGTAAAGAAGTAAACGCCCACATCCAGACCGGCGCCGATGGCACCCTTCATATTTGCATCAAAATATGCGTCCTTCTTGATATTACCTTCCTCACCGTATCCACGGAAGCCCGCACGGATCATTGCCACCTGAACACCACCCGCCTTTACGGACGGCCAGTCGATCTCCGCCTGGTATTCCGACACATCGATTCCTATCCTTCCGGCTCTCTTTCCGTCAGGATAATAATTCATATACTTCGTTCCTTCTTTTGTGTAGAAATCATTCTCAAAGTCATAATCATCCCGCTCCACACCGGCTACCACCTTATAGTAAGAGCAGTCCGGATATGTCCCGAACAGCACATATGCCTTGTAAAGATACTGCACATAGTTTTCCTGAATGGTTTCCTTCAGGTCCTCCGGAGCATCAAATGTGATCTGTTGATCCAGAGCTTTAAAATTCAGTTCTTTTCCCTTTTTTCCGAGTTTACCTGCCAGAACGATGACCAGAATGATGATCGCAACAAACAGTGCACCGATGACTGCAAGAAGTCTCTCCTTGCTGAGCAGGGATGCCCTGTGATCCTTCACTCTCCTCCTGTGCTCCGAAGCGAAGCCTTCCTCAAATCCGGTTTCATATGCCTTCTGAAGTTCCGGGTCATCAAACCGGACCGGACCTTTTCCATGATCAATCTGTTTCTTTGTTTTCTTTTCTTTATTTTCCATAAAAAAATCTTATTCCAAAAATCCTTTTCCGTCGCCTGACTGTATGATAATCATTAAAAAAACCTGTATGATACCTTCTCCGAATCATACAGGCTTTTTCGTATATTGACTACCCCCACTAAGCAACCAATCATCAAGAAAGATTGTAGCACAATTATCCAATTAAAAAAAGCCTTTTTGTGCATTTTCTCTATTTTTTGTAAATTGTAACCAATATAAATGAATCGCAGGGACGAAAACCCTTGCATTTCCGTCCCTGCGAATGACATTTTGCACAATGATCAGGCTTCATTTTCCTTTGCAACAAGGTTCGTTGCGCCATATCTTTCCCGAAGAACCGGCTTTTCGATCTTTCCGGTTGCATTTCGCGGCACATCTGCAAAGATCACCTTACGAGGCCGTTTGTATCTGGGAAGCTCCAGACAGAAGTTATTGATATCCTCTTCCGTTGCGCTCTCTCCCTCTTTCAGCTCAATGATCGCAGCGGCGATCTCACCCTGACGCTGATCCGGAAGGCCGATCACGGCCACATCCTTGATCTTCGGATTCTTCATCAGGAAGCTTTCGATCTGTACCGGATAGATATTCTCACCACCGCTGATGATCACATCCTTCTTCCGGTCTACCAGCCAGATGAATCCGTCCTCATCCAGCTTCGCCATATCACCGGTATAAAGCCATCCGTCCCTGATACTTTCCGCTGTTGCTTCCGGGTTCTTATAGTATTCGATCATGACACCGGGACCCCGGACGATCAGTTCGCCGACCTCTCCCTTCGGAACCGGCACGCCATCCTCGTTAACAATATTGGTCTCCCAGCCATAGCCCGGCACTCCGATGGCACCGATATGATCGGTATTTTCAACACCCAGGTGTACACAGCCCGGCCCGATGGACTCGGACAGGCCGTAATTCGTATCATAATCATGATCCGGGAAGATTGCCTTCCAGCGCGCGATCAGCGAAGCCGGTACCGGCTGTGCCCCGATGTGCATCAGTCTCCACTGATCCAGTTTATAATCTTCCTTCTTCATCTTTCCGCTTTCCAGTGCAACCAGGATATCCTGTGCCCAGGGAACAAGAAGCCAGACAATGGTGCAGCCCTCCTTGCTCACGGTATCCAGTATATACTCCGGTTTGGTTCCCTTCAGAAGCACCGCTCTGCCTCCGGAGATAAGACTTCCGAACCAGTGCATTTTCGCTCCGGTATGATAAAGCGGCGGGATACAAAGGAATACATCCTCCTTTGTCTGTCCGTGATGCATCTGTTCTACCCTTGCAGAATGCATCAGCGCTTTATGTTCATGCAGGATTGCCTTCGGAAAGCCCGTGGTTCCGGATGAAAAATAGATTGCCGCATTATCCGTATCAATGATCGGGACGTCAGGATTTGCGCTGCTGCAGTTTGCAACCAGCTCATTATACTCCTCTGCAAAAGAAGGACATCCCTCTCCTACATAAAACAGAAGCCGGTTCCTGGATATTCTCTCTGCAATCTCTTCCACACGCCCTATAAATGCGGGTCCGAACACGAGAACATCCACATCCGCAAGCTTTACGCAATACTCAATCTCGTCTGAATCATATCGGAAGTTAAGCGGCACTGCGATGGCTCCCGTCTTAAGGATACCGAAATAGATCGGCAGCCACTCAAGGCAGTTCATAAGAAGGATCCCGACCTTATCATTCTTTTTGATCCCGCGGGACATCAGAAGATGCGCAAACCGGTTTGCCTTCTCATTAAAGACAGACCATGTGATCTCTCTTCGGTACGGTGCTTTCGGATTCGGCTCCGTCAGTTCATATTCACGCCAGGTCACACGGCGAAGCTCCTTGATTTCCGGATTCACTTCAACCAGCGCAACATCATTTGCATAAATCTTTGCATTCCTCTCAAGTAAATCTGTAATCGGCATAATTTAAACCCCTGTTCTGTTAGTTTTTTGTCGCCCTGTTATTTTAACACGTTATCGCGATAAAGTAAACAGGCAGTCACAGACAACAGCCATCAAAAGCATCCCCCGCCGGTATATGAAACGACCGCCGGTCATATGACCGACGGCCGATGGTTTAAATATTAGCTTTTCAGACAATTACTTTACGATAATCTTAAATGTAACTGTCTTTGTAAGTGCTTTATAATTCGCATTTCCTGCTGCCTTAACACTTACTTTGATCGTATAAGTTCCCTTCTTCAGGCCTCTCTTTACCGTGATCACTCCGGTCTTTGCATTGACCGCAAAGTACTTCTTGTTTGCAGTCGGGGCAACAGAAACCAGCTTACAGGTTAATGCACCCTTGTTCTTTGTTATTGTGATGCGTTTTGTAGTAAGCGATTTCGTCTTCAGCGTTGCAAAACTCAGTGTTGCACTCTTCACGGTAACCTTCATCGGATTGACTGCTTTTGCAATGACAAACTTCACCACATTACTGGTTGCAGCATTATGATTTGCATCTGCAGCAAGTTTGGCACGTACATAGTATGTTTTTGCCAGATTCACATTTGCTGCGGAAACACCCTTCGTGCACTTTGCATCCAGGTAATACTTACAGGTCACTTTTCCGGTAGAACCGGTCTTTTTCACCTTGCCGGTGTATGCAAGTGCCTTTCCGGTAAACTTCTTGGTCTGTTTAGCGATCTTGATCGTCGAGTCAGCCTTCGTAATGGTCATTTTTGCTGTCGCAGTTCCCTTATACCCGTTGATACCGGTGATGGTATATGTATAGGTTCCTGCATTTACACGACCTGTCGGTTCTGTAACCTCATAATCAACACCCTGTTCAAGTTCTTTACCATTCAGCACAACTGATTTAACCGTCGGATTCTTTGCTTTTCCGTTATATGCGAATGTCGATCCGCTAAGTGTTACGGTTGCCTTGGAAATGTCATCGTCCTTCAGGATAATGTATGTACTGCATGTACCCGTAAAGATTCCGTCATCCACTGATGTAAGCACCATCTGATACTTCCCTGCGGTCGTCGGAGGCTGGGTAAGTGTATTACCGGCTTCATCAACATAGGAAACGGTAAAGTTTCCGCTCTGTCCGATCACTTCTTCTTTGTTGTAATGAATTCCGACATCCGGTGTGCCCGTCCAGTCAGAGAGGTTGAAGGTCGTAATCTTATCATCGCTGTCGATATGGTATTTAACACTGCCTGTGCTGACCAGTATTCCATGCTGATTGAACATCCGCAGCAGATTCAGTTTTTCAACAATTGCAAACTCCGTGGTAATACTTCCTGTGTACGGTGCCTTTGCCTCTACCTTCACCAGTGCACACATTTCTTCTGACGGTACGTCATTGTTCTCATATGTTATCGTGTAACACTCGCTATCCAGTAGATTACCATTTGAATCAAGAACCCCCTCGACCGGTGTTACTGCAGATCCTGTATATAAGTATACCGGCATGTAATCCATACTCGGATCATAATAATATGCACCACTCAACTGGAGCTCTCCGCCGGAAATATCATGTGACTCAACGATATCGATAGCGAAAGAATTTGTCTTGCCTGTATAGGTATCACCCTTTGCTTCAGCCACAACCTGATAGGACCCTGCTTCAGTCGGGACCTCATCAAGGCGAACCCTCGGTCCGATGCCGTTTAACTGATAGAATACCAGCACATAGTCAACACCCTGTTTCAGTACGTTTCCTTCTGGATCCGTCACTGTGATAGACTCTTCTATATCGGTGTCTCCCACCTGGAATGTCTGCCTTCCGCCAATATCTGCGGTCCTAAGATCCTTGGAGGACTGAACCAGGAACGAACCGGATTCCATCTGACCCGAGCAACCGCTTCCTTCCTTTGCCACGGCGATAACCATATATGTCCCCGCCTGGTTATAACCGGACACTTCGTTCCATTTGTAGGATTCCTCCGACAGGAGATAATACTTCAGTTCATAATCCGTACCCTTCGTCAGGACATTTCCGCATGCATCCTTTACAAGAATCCCGGGAATCACACAGTTTCCGGAAACAGTAAGATCATCAAAATCAATACTTATTTCACCATTCGCAAGGTTTTTATCATCGCCTTTTGTAATCTTTACCTTGAATCCAGCAAAAGAGTCTCTTTCCAATCGGGCAGCCGGATACACCGTTTCACCTTTTTTAAGCGCCAAGCCGATTCTGAAGTTGAGACCGTCTCCTGAATCATAATCATCAGTCAGATAATCCGAATACTCAGCATCGGAATAAATCAGACCACAGGTATCCTCATAACTTATACTCTCAAAGATATAGAACCCATCTTCCGGCGCAGAGAAGATACCCTTCCATTCTTCACCATATCCCATGTATACATCATACTGCTCATCCAGGCTCATTTCCACAGGTCCAAGGGTTGGGCGTTCAGCAATCTCAAACATCCACCAGCTTGTTTCACCCTTAAACCCGGAGCCTTGCTTCGCCTTGGCTCTGACATAATATTTTCCTTTTTCAACCGGCACTCCGCCAGCTACGGAACCGAAATTCTCATTGGAAAACTCCAATTCATAATCCGTTCCCGGCTGCATCTGGTAATCAATATAATTGACAAGCTGATACACAAGCGATACCGGCTGTCCCGTATAATCATAAACCCTTTGCTCCAGCCCAATCCGCATGTAAGCGAGTTCATATCCGTCTTTCAGATAGAACTCCGCTTTTGCCTGACCTTTATATCCGTTGATCCCCTTAAATACAGAATAATAATAATTACCCCGTGTCAGGTTTTCCACTGTCTTTCCGTTTTCATCCAGATATCCGACAAATTCAAAGTCTTCTCCCTCATGAAGGTATTCGCATGCTGATCTGTCGTGAATACTGGGCGGGAATCCGTAAACCTTGTTATTAAACAGATAGAATGTATTGTCCTTTTCAAAATAACACCACCAGTACGGTCCACCGATATCGGTTTTATCACCTACTGCAAACTCACATTTGACTGTGCCATAATACGGAGTCTGACCGGAATAATATGCATAGTAATTACCTTCTGTCTGTGGGACTCCCGTACCTTCCAGTTTATTTCCATTCTCGTCTGTAATATATTCCAGGACATAGTCTTTCCCTTCTGTAAGAACGATATCACCATCTTCATCCTCATGGCAGATCATCATCGTCGGGAATTTGTCAGATCCTAATTCAATCATAAAGCCCGACGTAAAACCTCTTTGCCAGTAATCGTAATGATCACCCAGACGGCACTCGAGATCATACGGATCATAAACAGAGAATGTCGCACTGATCGTTCCGGTGTATTTCCCCTCTCCTCTGTATACTGCTCTGTAATTTCCGGGGTTCTGCGGAACATCCTCACTATAGTATTCCGGCTCTTCATCATAATATGCATCCTCAATATGATCCAGAACATAGTCCGTACCCTCTGTAAGAATGGTATCACCATCATCATCGGAATGAGAAATAATCGGTGTCGGAAGCTTGTCAGATCCCGCTTCAATCATCGAATTCGGCCGGAATTCACAATACCAATAGGTATTCCACTCACTCACTTTGCTTCCAAGGTCATATAAATCATAGACTTTGAACTTGACTGAAATAGTTCCGGTGTATTTCCCATTTCCTCTGTAAACTGCTCTGTATTCTCCGATCTTCTGCGGAACGGTTGTTCCGTAATTTTCAGGTTCTTCGTCGTCAGTTGCATCCTCGATATGATCCAGAACAAAATCAGTTCCTTCCTTCAGGATGATCACATCATCCCCGGGTTCATCATAACCATATGTGTAATCATCATTGTCCGAATGCCAGATATCTACTGACGGAGGTGTTGTCGATCCCAGAGGAACTGATTTGACCGACTTAAACGAAACGATCCAGTAATTGAAAATATGCGGACCATCTTCATAAGTACAACCCAGATCCTTCGTATTTATGATCTGGAAGAAAATATCCGTCCTTCCTGTGTATTGTCCTTTTCCTTCGTAATACGCACGATAGTATCCAACTTCCGTCGGGAATGTTGCTCCATAGTGTGTATCTTTATCCTCGCCCAGGCATATTACATCAACCAGTTCATAATCCGTTCCTTCTTTCAGAATGGTCTTTATTCCACCCTCTTCGTGATAGATTTCCGGAGTAAGCCCCTGAACATCTTCCAGATCTGCACGATCCCCGTTTACAAAACGAGCTATCCAATAAGGCTCATAGTTAATGTAAGCCCCCAGGTCATTTTGATCGTAGACGGTAAACGTTGCACCGATCTTGCCATAGTAGGGCTCTATCCCTACATAATATGCACAATATTTTCCCGCCTTCTGCGGAACCGTGGTCCCGTAGTTCTCGGGTTTAAAATCATCATCATAATCGTATTCATCTTGTACAGACTCGATATGATCCAGTTTAAAATGTTCTCCTTCGGTAAGGACGATTTTTTCCTCATAGTCTTCATCTAAATAGTGCCGAATGTTAACCTCCGGAAGTTTCGTGGAGCCAAGCAGAACACCTTCACTGCCTCCAAAAAAACAGTCCCAATAATCTCCCCAGCAATTCATGCTATCATAGGACATTGTACTGAGATCATAGGGATCATAAACAGTAAAATAAACACTGCGCATACCTGAATAATCCCCGTCTCCTCTATAGAACGCACGGTACTCTCCGGCCTTTTTCGGAATTGTTGTTCCGTAATCAACCGGTACTTCATCATAATAGTAGTCTTCGATATGATCCAGAACATAGTCCGTACCCTCTGTCAATTCCACTCTGGTTTCCGGATCATCTTCATCCTCATAATGGTAAACTGACAATGCGGGCAGGGTTGACGTGCCGACTTCAACCGATTTTGACCCCACAAACGAGAGGTTCCAGTAATACTCAGATCCGCCATCAATATACTGCTCCCGTTCCAAACTGTACGGATCATAAACCACAAGGCTCAGTTCCCTGGTTCCGTAATAGGGAGTTTTCCCTTCGTAGTAAACATAATAGTAACCTGCTTCTTCCGGAAGCGTTGTTCCACATTCCTCAAGTTCTCCGGAATCCAACCGTCTTGCTACATGATCCAGTTCGTAATCCTTGTTCTCGACCAATACAACCTTGCTTCCCCCATCCTCTCTGTGGCAGAATGTCGGTGTCGGAAGATCACTCCCCGCCGGAATGGCTGAATTGTCAAAAGAAGCCTCCCAGTAATAGGTCTCTTCATATTCCTCTTCATCGGGATCAAGACATGACAGATCATATGTCTCAAAAACCTCAAAGCGGACATATCTTGTTCCTGTATAAGAACCCTTTCCGACAAGAACAGCAAAATACTTTCCGGCCTTGCCCGGAATCTCTGTACCAAATTTTTCCGGTTCATCCGATCCATCATCAGCTTCGATATGATCCAGAATAAAATCCTCATCCTTAACCAGACTGATCGTCTCACTATAATCATTTATGTAACGATAGATTTTCGGGGAAAGTGTTTCTGATGTTCCTTTCAGAAATACATTCTTCTCCAGACCCACGTACCATAAATAATCATCATACAATGCACTTTCAAGGTTATTGAAATCTAATACAACAAAAGAAATCCCCCGGGTTCCCTTATAACCGTTTATCCCGGTGTAATAAGCCACGTATTCCCCGGCCTTATTGGGAATTGTTTTCCCATAGTCTTCCGGTTCTTCATCATAGACTGCATCTACGATATTAACAAGTTCAAAATCAGTATCCTCAACCAGGTGTGTTTCCGTATTATTATCAGCATTCCAATGATAGATATCAAGCTTAGGCAACGTTGTTTCGCCAAGCAACACAGATGAACCACCTTCATATTCAGTGCTCCAATAGTCTCCATCATTGCATTCCAGATCACTCGGATCATAGATTATAAATCTTACTGCCGTTGTCTTTCCCTTATAACCGTTGACTCCGACAGCGTAAACGCTGTAGTTACCAGGTGCGTTTGGCGCAGCGTCAGATTCTACTCCGCTTTCATCAACGTATACAAGCTGGTAATCCTCTACAACGGAAAGTTCATTTTCTTTATAGTCAAACACCTGCACGCCCCGGAGTGTAATTGCTTCATCCGATGGTTCGTACCCGATCTGCGCAAGCTGAATACCGCCATATGCCAAATCGGACTCATCAAATCTGGTCACGCGAATTGTGCAGTGCAAGGCATCATCATTGATTTGTTTGACCATAAGGTAAACCGTCTGATCTTTTTCAAGGGAAGCACCAATATTAAAATTGTAACCCGTTCCACTATCATCATCGTCATACAACGGCTCATCCATATTGGCATCCGAATAAAGATACCCGTAGGTGTCCATGTCCCCCTCACTGAAAAAATTATACGTTCCGTCTTCCGGAGCAGTAAATGTACCATACCAGAAGTAACCCGCTTCAGTTGATGCATCAATGTCCGTATCCAGTGACATTATCTGGAATTCCGGAGTCGAGTCACTGTCCTGAAGGATATTCCCGGGAGCCGTCCGCTGAAGTACACGACCCGCTCTATTATTCTCAGCCGGCTGTGAAACAACCTTTTCTTCCTGATCATCAGACTGCTCCTCTTTCTGAAGCACCTCTTCCTGATCATCAGACTGCTCTGTTTTTTCAGCTTCCGGTTGTTCATCGGACGGATCCTGCTTTTCCCCG
>CADBOV010000006.1 GCA_902796385.1 uncultured Lachnospiraceae bacterium | reverse complement strand
GGCCGGAAGATGAGTAAGTCTCTGGGGAACGGGATCGATCCTCTTGAGGTCATCGATCAGTACGGTGCCGACGCCCTGCGTTTCACTTTGATCACCGGAAATGCGCCGGGCAACGACATGCGCTTCTACTGGGAGCGTGTCATCGCAAACCGGAATTTCGCAAATAAGATCTGGAACGCTTCCAGATTCATTTTAATGAATATCGACAAGGCGGATCCTGCAGCTATCAGCGCGGTTACACCGGAGCAGCTGACGCTTCCGGACCGTTGGATCTTAAGTAAATGTAACACCCTGGTTCAGGATGTTACCGACAATATGGAGAAGTACGAGCTGGGTATCGCGGCAGATAAGATCTACAGCTTCCTTTGGGAAGAATTCTGCGACTGGTACATCGAGATGGTCAAGCCCAGGCTCTGGGACGATGCGGATGAGACAAAGGCAGCGGCGCTGTTCACACTCCGCACGGTACTTACCACCGCATTAAAGCTGCTTCATCCGTATATGCCCTTCGTTACGGAGGAAATCTTCTGCACACTGACCGATGAGGAATCCATTATGATCTCCTCCTGGCCGGTTTACAGGGAAGAGTATCATTTCGCAGAGGAAGAGGAAAGCACAGACATCCTGAAGTCCGCGATCCGGAGCATCCGGAATGTACGTGCGGAAATGAATGTACCGCCGTCAAAGAAAGCATCCGTATTCGTGGTAACAGAGGAAGAAAAGCTGATCGGACTCTTTGAGGAAACAAAGAACTTCTTTGCACCGCTGGCGTATGCAGGTGATGTGACCGTACAGAAGGATAAGACCGGAATCGCCGACGATGCGGTATCCGCAGTCATCCACAATGCGGTTCTTTACATGCCCTTTGCCGATCTGGTTGATACAGAGAAGGAACGGGAACGCCTTGAAAAAGAAAAGGCCCGCCTGGAAGGCGAGATAAAGCGCGGTGAGGGCATGCTCGGAAATGAGCGCTTCATCAGCAAGGCACCTGCAGCAAAGGTTGAGGAAGAAAAGCAGAAGCTGAAGAAATATAAGGAGACCTACGCACAGGTACTGGAGCGGCTGGAAAGTCTCGGAAAATAATGATTTCAGTAAGCAGGGGTGAGAAATATGTCAAGCAGCAGAAAACTGCGAAGTAAAATCAAATATATCATTCTGATCCCCGTCCTGCTATCCATGGCATTGATCGGAATCTGCATCATGGATTTCGGACTGGAATCAAAGGAGACGATCATTACCATTGTCCTGCTTTCCATCTATGTCATCGTGGTCTGCTTCTTCTACATCCGTCTGACGCCCCTGGTACGGGTAGCCATGGTGGATTATTCACTGGAACAGGGGAAGGTTCAGAAGGAGCTCCTGCATGGTCTGGCAGTTCCGTATGCACTTCTGGATACGGATGGTAAGGTGCTCTGGGCAAATGCCATGTTTTACAAGACACTCCAGATGGATGAAAGAAAATACCTCCAGCGGAGGATCGACACCTACATTCCGGAACTTACGGAGGATGTATTTGATGAGCTGGAGGGCGAGATCGACCTGGATGTACGCTTCCAGGATAAGATCTACAATGCCGTGATCCGGCGGGTTGACCTGTCAACGGTATTTGAAGAAGAAAAGCAGGAAAAGAAATCGGATGATGTGGTCATCGTCATGTACCTGTTTGATATGACGAGAGAGCGTCAGCTGGAGCAGGAAACCTATGATCAGAAGCTGATCGCGGGTCTCGCCTATATCGATAACTATGATGAGGTCATGAACTCCCTGGAGGATGTAAAGCATACGATCCTGATGGCCCTGGTGGACCGGAAGATCAACATGTACCTCTCGAATATCGACGCCATCGTAAAGAGGCTGGAAAACGACAAGTACCTTTTCGTATTTCCGCAGAAATATATCCGTACGCTGCAGGAGGATCGCTTCTCCCTGCTGGATGAAGTGAAGAGCATCAACGTGGGCAATGAGATCCCCATGACGCTTTCCATCGGAATCGGTGCGGGAACCGAGAGCTTCCTGGATGCCTTTGAAAGCGCAAAGGTTTCCATCGGACTGGCCCTTGGCCGGGGCGGTGACCAGGTTGCCGTAAAGTACGGCGAGCAGGTTTCCTACTACGGCGGAAAGAGTACCGGAACAGAGAAGACCACCCGTGTAAAGGCACGTGTGAAGGCGCAGGCCTTCGAGGAGCTTCTTGAGAATAAGGGAAATGTACTGATCATGGCACATAAGCGGCCGGATGCGGATGCGTTCGGTTCCGCAGTGGGAATCTACCGGCTGGTAACCACACTGGGCCATAAGGCGAATATCGTTCTGAATGAGGAGACGGAAGCAATCCGTCCTCTGGTCCAGAGCTTCCGAAACACCAATACCTATGCCGAGATGATGGTATCCGGAGCAAAGGCACTTACCATGGTGGATCCGCTGACCATGCTGGTGGTCTGCGATGTCAACCGCCCGAGCATGACCGAGTGCGAGGAGCTTCTTTCCATGGTTTCCACGGTGGTGGTATTTGACCATCACAGACAGTCAAATGAGCCGATTGAGAATGCAACCCTTTCCTACATCGAGCCGTTTGCATCTTCTGCATGTGAGATGATCACGGAAATGTTCCAGTACATTTCCGTAAAACCGAAGATCCGTCCCATCGAAGCGGATGCCATGTATTCCGGTATCCTGATCGATACGGATAATTTCCTTACGAAGACGGGTGTACGTACATTTGAAGCGGCATCCTATCTTCGGAAGAGCGGCGCGGACATCACCCGCGTCAGAAAAATGTTCCGCAGCAGTCTGGTATCCATGAAGGAACGCGCACAGGGAATCAGCAACGCGGAAATCTACATGGGATGCTATGCCATCTCGTATGTAGATGCGGATCCGGAGTCAACCGAGGCACCGACGGTGCCGGTGGCAAAGGCGGCAAACGAGCTTCTGAATGTGGAAAATGTGACCGCATCCTTTGTTGTGACGGAATCGGACGACGGAATCTTATATGGATCTGCCAGATCCATCGGCGATTTAGAGGTACAGCTGGTTATGGAACGGTTTAACGGCGGCGGACATGCGAATGTGGCCGGCGCACAGCTGAAGAATACTTCCAAGGAGGACTTCTTCTTCCGGCTTCGTCAGGTACTGACGGAGATGACCCAGGAGGGAAGCATTTAGGAAGTATCCGGAATAAAAAGAAATGAAAGGACCCTGGTTATGAAGGTTATATTATTACAGGATGTGAAATCTCTCGGAAAGAAGGGGGAGATCGTAGAGGTAAATGCAGGTTATGCAAGAAATTTCGTGCTTCCGAAGAAGCTCGGAGTCGAGGCTACACCGAAGAATCTGAATGATCTGAAGCTGAAGAAGCAGAATGATGAGAAGGTAGCAGCGGAGAACCTGGCTGAAGCAAAAGCATTGGCAGAACGTCTGGCGGAGCTGTCCGTTACCACCGAGATCAAGGTGGGAGAGGGCGGAAGAGCCTTCGGATCCATTTCCTCGAAAGAAATCTCCGAGCTGGCAAAGAAGCAGCTGAACCTGAATATCGATAAAAAGAAGATCCAGATCAAAGAGCCCATCAAGGGACTGGGCAGCTACAAGGTATATATCAAGCTGCATACGGAAGTGACCGGCGAACTGCTGGTTCATGTGAAGAAAAGTAAGTAGAGCGCCGGGGGCAGTACCGGCAGAAAGCGCCGGGGGAAGTACCGGAAGAATAGATAAGGTTTGGGCCCGGAAGATAGCGGGTCCGATCGGGGAGAAGCAAATATGGCAGAAACAGAAAACAGTATACGCAGGGTACTGCCCCACAACAATGTGGCGGAGCGCAGTGTCATTGGATCTATGCTGATGGATGCGGATGCGATCTCTGATGTAAGCGGACTGCTCGTTAAAGAAGATTTTTATAATAGTCAGTATGGTGTTCTTTTTGAAGCAATGCGGACTTTGCATGAAGAAGGAAAGGCCGTGGATGAGGTGATCCTGGCGGAACGTCTTCGTTCCATGGGAGCTCCGGAAACCCTCTATCAGATGTCCTATCTGGGTGACATTCTGACAGAACAGGCCACATCCGTCTATGCCATGGATTATGCGAAGATCGTGAAGGATAATTCCATGCTCCGCCGGATGATCCATACGGTGGACGGGATCGCCAAGGACTGCTATGAAGCGCAGGGCAGTGTGGATGAGATCCTGGACCGTGCGGAGGAAGAGGTCTTCAAGCTGGTTCAGTCCAAGAACGGAAACCGGGACTTTGTTCCCATGGATGATATCATCGTAAGCGTCGTTCGGGATATAGAGGAAGCTGCAAGAAAAGACGGAAGGATCAACGGACTTCCCACCGGTTTCACGGATCTGGATCACAAGTTGACTGGTTTACATAAAGGAGAACTGATCCTGGTGGCTGCACGACCGGCCATGGGAAAAACCGCATTTGTCTTAAATATTGCAAACCATGTGATCACCAGGGAAAAGGTGCCGACAGTCATTTTCTCCCTCGAGATGAGCAAGGAGTCTCTGGTTTCGCGTCTGATCGCCATGGAGGCGAGGGTGGATGCGCAGGCACTCCGGACCGGAAATCTGACAGAGAAGGACTGGGACGATATCATCGAGAGCTCGGATGTGCTTTCGCATGCGCCGCTGATCATTGATGATAATTCCTCCATCACCATTTCCGAACTACGTTCAAAATGCAGGAAGCTGAAGCAGATGAAGGATATCGGTCTTGTGATCGTTGACTACCTGCAGCTGATGAATGCTTCAAGACCTGTGGAGTCCAGACAGCAGTTCATTTCCGAGGTGTCCCGTGCACTGAAGGGAATTGCGAGGGAGCTTTCCATTCCCGTGATCGCACTGTCCCAGCTGAACCGTGCGGTTGACTCCCGGCCGAATCATAAGCCGGTGCTTGCGGATCTGCGTGAGTCCGGTGCCATCGAGCAGGATGCGGACGTGGTAATGTTCATCTACAGGGATGATTATTATACGAAGGAAGCGTCGGAACGTCCGGGAATTGCGGAGATCGATGTGGCCAAGCAGAGAAACGGATCCACCGGATCCATTGATCTGGTATGGCAGGGCAAATATACAAGGTTCGTGGACTGCGAACACTGACGGAAACCAAAAAGAGCCGGGCGACTTGCCCGGCTCTTTTCGATGAATCATGGATTATGGGTCATGGATTATGGATCATGGATCATACACCCTGGATCCGCATCAGCTTCCGCAGGAGCTGGGCGTCCGTCATGGAATAAATATCATCAATGACCCAGATGTGCATATCTTTTGCACGCTGTTTGAAAAAGGAAGAACCGCTGGTGGAGGTGTCACAGGGAGATGCCATGACCAGTGCTTTTTTTGCATATTTTCCGCCAAAGCGGCTGGTAACGGTTTCGAGTTCATGGAGTGCCTTGGAATCCGCCCGTCCGCTCTTACAGGAAATGAAGGTGGGGATGGCGGACCGCATCAGGATCACATCGATCTCGTTGATGGTCTCGCTCTTCTTAAAGAGTCTGGCCTCGTCCTCCTCCGGCGGATTCAGCTTGTCCCCGTCCCAGTCAATGACTGCTCCGATGGCAGCGTCGGTGAACTCGGAGGGCTTCCTGGTGGCTACCTCGTACACATGCAGCTCCAGAATATTTCCGGTCTTTGTTACCACCTCCCGGATCTGCTTGGACTTGAAACGAAAGACCACCTGTGACCGTTCATAACGGAAGAAGTCCATCATGCTGACTTCGTTCAGCCGCTGGAGGATCATTACCGCCTCGCGGAGTGCTGCCTTGGGCAGACGGTAAACTCCGTTCTCATCTGCGGGATAGTTCTTCACAACCTCTTCGATCACGGAACAATACTTGTTCCAGTTATGTCTCAGTTCCCTGGCCACGCCCCAGATGGTCCGGATCTCATCCCGGAACTGTTCGGTGAAACGCCAGTTGTTCATGGGAGAGCGGAGTACGCCTCCGTGGAGCACGATATTCTCGGAAACCGTCAGCTGGACGGAAGTCTTGGCGGAAAGAGGGGCAGTCCCTTCCGAAAAATCCATCTCGGTTCCGGTATAGGGATCGATCCGGAGAGTTTTCGTCTTCCGGGATGCGCTCACATAACCGAAGGCAATGAGGAACATTTCACCGCCACCGGTCAGCTCAAACCGTGCATCCGGATACTCCTCGCAGATATCATCGATGGTCTGGATACAGAGTTCCAGACTGTCCCGCGGAACCTCGATAAATTCCAGAACCGTGTCAGACGCGGTGATGGATGCAAACTTCCGGAGGCTGTTCATTTTTTTCGTGATCATATTATGCTTATGCCCCAGGTAAATGATCCGGTCCGGTTTATATTGCAGAAGCGCCATGATATTCTCGAGAGCTTCGTCTGAAAAGAATTCCACAAATACATCTGCCATGCTGTTCTCCTTTCATATTTCCGCTGACTGTGTGTCCATGCAGTATCGGCGTGTTTCGTACTTGTTGCGCCCGGGTGCCTGTGGGTTCCTGACGAACACTGTGCACGTGGTTTACTGCCAGCCGCCGTCCATCCGGAGGATGGATCCGGTCAGGTAGGCGGGCATTTCCGATAGCCTTACGATGACCTCCGCTGCTTCTTCTGCCGTTGCGAAACGCCCGAAGGGGATTTCTTCCGCCAGGGCAGCCTTGTCCTCAGGGGACAGATTCCCGTTCATTTCGGTATCCACCACGCCGAGCTGCACTGCATTTACGGATACGCCGGAAGGGGCAAGCTCCTTTGCGTATGCCCTTGTAAATGTATCAACCCCGCCTTTCGCTGCACTGTATGCTGCCTCACAGGATGCACCTACTGCACCGAAGACGGAAGAGATATTGATGATCTTCCCGTTTCCGGTTGACATAAGATCATGCTGAAATGTATGGCATGTATGATATACCGAGGTGAGATTTGTCCGAAGGATCCGGTCCCATTCTTCTATGGAAAGATCCATGATCAGACCGTGATGGCAGATGGCCGCATTGTTGATCAGCAGCTGAACCGTTCCGCCTGCGGCATGCAGCTCACCCGCAAGTTGGTTGACATAATCCGAACTGCCGATCTCACCGACAGAGCAGAGAACTGACTGCTCCGGATATTTCTCACGGATGGTATTGGCAAGATCTTCCAGCAGATCCGCATTTGTATGGGCTGTAAGACAGAGCAGGGGATATGTTCCGGATTCCGCAAGACGAAGCGCCGTGGCCCGTCCGATGCCCCGTGAAGCGCCGGTGATCAGAGCAGTTTTCATAGGATGACCTCAACTTTCCTTTGACTCCGCAGGAATCCCGGATAGGATGATCCCCGCGTAAATATCTGACTCCATTGTACCATATTTTATGCCACATGAGGGAAAAAACGACTTTATTGACTAAAAACGGAATCTTCTCTATACTGTTAAGGGAAACTAAGGAAGCGGAGGTCGCCTTTTTGAAGAAAAGGTGCTTAAAATTCGTGATACTGCTGATCCTTTCGGCATGTGTTTCTGCGGTGCTGCCTTTCCGCGCCCATGCCGGGGATGTGTCTGTTCCGCTGGATGCGGAGCATTTTTCGGATGCCGTTTTCCTGGAATGTGTAAAGGCTTTTGATACGGATGGGGATCAACGCCTGACAGAGGAGGAGATCAGTCAGATCACATCTCTAAAGATTGCGGGCCGCGGGATTACCGACCTTACCGGGATCGGGTATATGACGGCGCTTACGGACATCAACTGCAGCGACAATTCCCTGACCTCGCTGGATTTAAGGAAAAATAAGGCGCTGGTCCGGCTGGATTGTTCCTATAACAGTCTGAGGAGCATCATTCTTTCCGGAAATGTATCGCTGGAGTATCTGGATTGCGATGTAAATATGCTGGATCAGTTAAGCGTGAAAAAGAATACGGCGCTGAAAACCCTGATCTGCAGCTATAACCGGCTTCATTCGCTGGATATTTCCGAAAATACCGCATTGGAGCGGCTGATCTGTAATAATAATTATCTTTCCTCCATCCGGTTTGGTGAGAACAAGGAACTGACCGCGGTTTTCTGTCAGATCAATCATCTTACGAAGCTGGATGTGAGCCAGTGTAATGTGCTTAAGACCATGTGCTGCAGGAATAACCAGTTGTCCACGCTTGTGCTGGGGAAGAAGGAAGCACTGACGGATCTTTCTGCAGAATGTAACCGGCTGGAGTCCATCAGCCTGACCGGTTGTCCCCAGCTGAGAACGGTGGATCTTTCCTATAACCGACTGAAGGCACTGAATATCACCCGTAATGCGGAACTTATATCGCTGAACTGCGGACATAACTGTCTTTCCGGGCTGAATGTCAGCAAAACGACGAAGCTGGCATTTCTTTCCTGTGAAAATAATGACATGACGAAGCTGGTCATCATGGAACATCCGGGTCTTCTTACGATCTTCCGGGAAGGGAACAGGACCGTGACGGATGGGATTCTCTATTCCGAGTACCGGGTAAACAAGGTGGTACAGGGATCATTGAAGGTCGGAAGAAATACACTGGTTTACGCCGTGAATCCGGGCTGGATGGTGACCAACGGGAAATACTGGTACCGGAATGCGGATGAGACCAGGATCCGGAATGAATGGAAGCAGATTAAGGGTGCGTGGTATCATTTTGACCGGAACGGTTACAGGCAGAGCGGTATTGTCAGGATTGACGGAAAAACCTACTGCTTCAGTGATGCAGGTGTCCTGAGAAAAGGCTGGATAACCATCGGAACGGCGAGATATTTTGCGGATACAACCGGGGCGTTTGTTACAGGCTGGAAGAAGATCAATTCCCGGATGTATTATTTCAGTCCGACCTTTCATATGGTGACCGGATGGAAGAGTCTGGATAATAAATGGTATTACTTCGGAACCGACGGGCCCTGCAGGACCGGCTGGAATAAGATAAGTAAGAAGTGGTATTACTTTAACAACAATGGTGTTATGTTAACCGGATGGCTGAAATCCGGAACGAAGTGGTATTATCTTGGGAAAGACGGAAGTCTTACCATCGGATGGTTCACGGAAAAAGGAAAATGGTATTATTTCCTTTCGACCGGGGCCATGGCTGTGGGAGAACATAAGATCAAGGGAAAGGATTACGTGTTTGACGGAAAGGGAGTCTGCCTGAATCCGTGACCATGCGTTTTCAGAAAAATACAATTCCCATGAATTGCAAATGAAAGTGGAATTTGCTATACTGTTTTTCGGATGAAAAGATGTAAATCAGGAGGGTACCATATATGAAGAAAAAGAAACAAAGTGCTTCAGGGATCTTTTTTTCCATGTTTCTGCGCGCTATAGTAGTAATCCTTGCGATCGTGATCGTGTGTCTCATTGTAGCGCTTGTAAGATCACTCCTCCATGGTAAAGAAACAAAGAAAACCGAAAATAATACCGGTTCGGGTCAGGTGACAGTGGAAAAGCAGGAGGATGAACTCCTGACGGCACAGAAGACCGAGGCGGGAACGGAATCGAAGGAAGCGACAAAGGATCTGAATCTGAAGATTGCGGTACTGAACGGAACACAGACCGCCGGACTTGCCGGAGCCTGGAAGGAGAAGCTGGAAGGTGACGGCTTTACATCGGTCGAGGCAGGTAACTATATCGGAGAAACCAAGAAATCAGTGATCTATGTGACAAAGGAAGGCGCAGACCAGTCCCTTAAGTCCTATTTCCCGGGAGCAGGGATCGAAACGACCGCACTGAATAAGGAAGAGACGGATGTGGACATCTCAGGAATGGATGTGGTGATCGTAATCGGTACGGAAGATGACATTCTCTCCAAACAATAGCCTTGAAACCGGCTGTAAAGTAGCAGGTTGTACAAGAATTGAACCCCGATTTTGTCATCTTTACGGATTCGGGAAATCTTTAATGAAATATTCACAAAAGACGGGCGGCTTTCCAAAGCCATGCCCGCCTTTTTTTGTCGAAAATGATGATGTTTCGGGGGACGATGTGCAAGTTAGACAAAAGATTTTTAAGTTATTTATGCAATTCACATATAGTTTAATAGTATTAAAAAGGTTAATATTAGTAGCAGTGAAAAAATGGATCCAACTTATTATGAAGTTATATTTTAGGAGGAAAAAAAGATGGCTAGTTTATCACTCAAGAATATTTACAAGATTTATCCGAACGGCTTCAACGCAGTTAAGGACTTCAACCTGGAGATCCAGGATAAGGAGTTCGTTATCTTCGTAGGACCTTCCGGATGCGGTAAGTCCACAACACTGCGTATGATCGCAGGTCTTGAGGACATCAGTTCCGGTGAGCTTTGGATCGGAGATAAGCTTGTAAATGATGTAGAGCCGAAGGACAGAGATATCGCGATGGTATTCCAGAACTACGCTCTGTATCCGCATATGTCAGTTTATGACAATATGGCATTTGGTTTGAAGCTGAGAAAGGTTTCCAAGGAAAAGATCGACAAGTCTGTTCATGAGGCAGCTAAGATCCTTGAGATCGAGCATCTTCTTGACCGTAAGCCGAAGGCTCTGTCCGGTGGTCAGAGACAGCGTGTGGCTATGGGTCGTGCGATCGTTCGTG
>CADBOV010000005.1 GCA_902796385.1 uncultured Lachnospiraceae bacterium | reverse complement strand
TTGTCAACGACGCCGTTTTTGATCTTGATACATTTCATATCCTGTCCGCCGATATCCAGAATGGTATCTACCTCAGGATCAAAGAATGCTGCTGCCGTGTAGTGGGCGATGGTTTCCACCTCGCCGTAATCCAGGTCCATGGCAGATTTAAGAAGCGCTTCCCCGTAACCGGTGGAGCAGCTTCCTGCGATCTTTGCGGTTTTCGGAAGGAGAGAGTAGATCTCCTTCATGGCACGGATGGTAGTCTTTACGGGACTTCCGTTGTTATTGGAATAAAAATCATAAAGCAGCTCGCCACGCTCGCCGATCACGGCCAGCTTTGTGGTGGTGGAGCCGGCGTCGATTCCGAGGAATACATTTCCTTCATAGGTCGCAAGATCACCGCGGCGTACATGATAGGAATGCTGACGCTCACGGAACTCGGCCAGTTCTTTTTCACTGCGGAACAGGGGATCCAGACGGCTTACCTCAACCTCGATCTTCAGGTCATCCGTCAGCTTTCC
This sequence comes from uncultured Lachnospiraceae bacterium, assembly GCA_902796385.1. Taxonomy (GTDB): domain Bacteria; phylum Bacillota; class Clostridia; order Lachnospirales; family Lachnospiraceae; genus Eubacterium_Q. The sequence goes on along the minus strand of CADBOV010000005.1, from coordinate 6,926 downwards.
GGCAAGAGCGGAAAGGGAGGTGGTTTTCTGTTCATTGGCATGAAGTGCCGCACCGATGGCTGCAAAAAGATGAGAATTCTCCAGAAGGATCGCATGCTCCTCATCCAGATTCAGTGTGCGGATAAAGCATTCACGGAGCTGGTCCAGGAAATGAAGCGGACCGCCCAGGAAGGCAACATGTCCGCGGATGGGTTTACCGCAGGCAAGTCCGGAAATCGTCTGATTGACAACAGCCTGGAAAATGGAAACGGCTAGGTTCGGCTTGGTTGCACCCTCATTGATCAGGGGCTGGATATCCGTCTTTGCGAACACACCGCAGCGTGCTGCAATGGGATAAACGGTATCATAGGTTTTCGCATATTCGTTCAGACCGGAAGCGTCCGTCATAAGAAGGGCAGCCATCTGGTCGATAAAAGAGCCTGTACCACCGGCGCAGACGGAATTCATTCGCTGTTCGATCCCGCTTTTGGAGAAGTAGATGATCTTTGCGTCCTCACCGCCCAGCTCAATCGCAACATCCGTCTGGGGAGCGGTTTCTTCCAGTGCGCTGGACACGCAGACTACTTCCTGCTCGAAGGGAACATCAATTACCTTTGCAAGAGCCAGACCGCCGGAACCGGTGATGTCCGGTGCGATCTCGCAGTCACCGATCTTTTCGATGGCATGCGTCAGAAGCTCGCGCAGGGTTTCTTTGATCCTTGCAAAATGTCGTTCGTATTCAGAGAAAAGAAGCTTGTGATTTTCATCGATTACAGCAACTTTTACGGTTGTAGATCCAATGTCGATACCTAAGCGTTTCATACCTGTCCTTCCTGTAAATGTTTCCGGGTAAGCAGCCGGAAAACCTGTTTTTCTTATATCAATTTACACAGTTTTCGTGTGTATAGCCGAATCTACATTATATATGAAATGATCGGTAAAGACAAGGAGAAACTTTTTGTTGTTTTTTCATGAAAAATCATGTCGGAATTCAGACGAAATCATACGGGGATTCTGAGTTCTTGTCTTTTGAAACCCGATATAGTATAATTGCAAATTAGATATGCCTGTACGGCACTGACGTGAAATGGAGTAACAGTATGAACAAGATTGATAAAATGGAAAGAAAACTCGGCAAGTTTGCGATTCCGCGTCTGCCGCTTATCCTGACATGGTGTTTTATTGCAGGATATATCTTATATTTTTTCTTTGACCAGGCATACGGTTATCTGTTGCTGGATCCCTGTATGATCATTGAGCATTATCAGTACTGGCGGCTGATCACATGGATCTTTACCATTCCGTTCCAGTTATCGGATACCCTCAGTTACATTCTCGTTCCGATCTGCCTTTATTTTTACTATTATGTGGGATCTTCCCTGGAGCAGGTCTGGGGCAAGGTGATGCTGAATATCTATATTTTCGGGGAGATCATCCTTACCGATATCGCAGTGATCGTTACCTATCTGGTTGCAGAGGATTCGCTGAGCAAACAGTATTATGCCGCCAGTACGACACGTTATATGCTGCTTTCCATGTTCCTTGCCATGGCGGTGATCTTTAAGGAACAGATTGTACTCTTTGCTTTTGTTGTGCCCATGAAAATGAAATGGCTTGCAGTGGTTGACGGGGTATTCATGCTTTATGAATTCATAAAGTCCCCGTATCTTTACTCAAGAGTCGTGATCATTGTCTGTGTTGTGACCTTCGGAATCTTCTTCCTGATCAATATGAACCGGACCGGACGGACCTTCAGTCAGATCAAACGAAGCCGGAAGTTTAAACGGGCGTATGAAGCAGGAAAAAGCGGAGATGGTCCGGAGGTGATGCATAGCTCGGGAATGGGCAAGGTGATCACCATGCGGCCCCAGACCAGGGGACCGATCCACCAGTGTACCATCTGCGGAAGAACCGAACGGGATAATCCGGACCTGGAGTTCCGTTATTGCTCCAAATGTGCCGGAAATCATGAGTATTGCAGCGAGCACATTTTTACCCATGTACATATAGAAGACAAGACAGAGGAATAGAGTAGTGGAAGCCAGAAAACTAAGAAAAGAAGCGAAGATCCTGCTGACGGACCTTGCGGCGGGCAAGGATGAAGAGAACCTCATGCAGCGCTATAAGGAAATGACGGCTGCGTCCTTCTGCTCCTATGCATTGATCAAGCTTTCCATGAATTATTTTACATTTTGCGAAATGGAAGCGGATACGGAAGAACAGACGGAGGAGAGATCCGAAGAAGCATGGCTGGTGCGGGAAGCTATCGGAAGCCTGCTTTCCGGGAAACCGGAAGCAGAAGAGGAAAAGGTACGTGAGTTCCGGGACCGGATCACGGCACGCATGAAGGTGCTTACGGCAAATACGGATTTCTTCGAGCAGCATGAATATATACTGAACCGGAAGGAAGCAGGCCTTCTCGGAGAGATCGAACCGGTTTCCTGTGAGGAACTGGCAGACGAGGCATTTCGCTTTGTCTTCGCGGATCAGGATAAAATGGTGATCAATACCAGGATCCAGTCCGTGGTGGAACAGTTACCGGTCCGTATGACCAGACAAAGATTTTATGATATCATTTCGGAAGCCGTTGCTTTATATAAAGGCGGGGACTTCACGGCAGCGAAGAACTTCGTGGATTCCGTACGGGATGCGGCATTGCTGGACCTGCCGGAAGGTTTTGATGAGATGTATCCGGATCTGAAGCAGGTAAGGGATCTTTTCGATGCAGTGACTTACAAGGAACTTGATACGGAGGAATATAAACATCTTTCCCGGGAACTTGCAAATGTGACGGGAAGTATGGAGACATATGCCACAAGAGATCTTCTGTTACAGGAGATCATAAATGACATCCTGATCGTTCAACTGACGGCCCCGATGGCAGGCGGGGAATATCTGGATGATAACTATCAGACCTCGGCTGAGGTACTTAAAAAACTTGTTGATTCAGAAGAAAAGGAAGCATCCGCGGAGCAGTTCGATCAGTGGTTTTTGTCACTGGAGGGCGCCCAGGAGGAAGCCTATGATACGCTTCTTACCCTGGAAAGCAGCCTGGACAGCTGGATGGACCGGTTTTCCGAAAAAGAGCAGGAAGCATTCAGAACCGCGGATATGCTGACCTCCACCAGCCTTTTCATGGACATCTCGGATTCCGGGATCCATGTGATAGAGGAAAAGGCAGAGGAAGAAAAGTTAGAGAAGCTGAAGGAAGATCTGTTCCGGAGTTTTGATGACGTATTTAACGGACTTTCCAAAGAGGAAAAGAGAAGCCGTATGGCAAAGGTTCTTTCCATGGTTCCGGTGTTCTTTAACTCGAAAGAAGAGATCAGGGATTATTTCCTGTATGCACTGGAGAATTGCAGGGATGACAGCGAACTGACAGCAGTCAGCCGCCTGATCCGTGGAATGATCATGGATCAATAAGAAAGACAGATCAGTAGGAGTTATATGAAGCTGGCGGATAACATTTACACGGATATCGAGAAGAATAAACAGTTTGAGAAAAAACTGGATATGATCACAAAGAAAAAGTATTCCGTACCTTTCTATGTGGTCACACTTCCGGTTTTTTCCTATGGTCTTCTTGAGATCTATGAATTTCATGAGCTTCTGCAGGATTATTACAGCTCGATGGATGACCGGATCGAGATCGTCGGCGTATCCGATACCAGAGACGGTGCAAAAAAGCTTGTTATGGACATTCTGGAGGATCATCTTGATCAGGAAGGAGTGTTGCAATGGCCGTAGTTCTTACAATTTTAAAGATCATCGGCATTATCCTCCTCTGTATTATCGGATTGATCCTGTTGATCGCGCTCCTGGTTCTGTTTGTTCCGATACGGTATAAAGCAGACGGGGCATACACGGAAGAGGATACTCACGCAAATGTGAATGTCCGATGGCTCTTCTTCAGGGTTCTGGCAAACTTTAAAAAGGATGAGAGCCTGTTGATCAAGGTCAAGGTGGCCTTCTTTACGATCCGCTCGCAGGAGAAGAAGGTGGGGAAGGCCGCGAAGGAAGAGGAAAAAGCAAAAGCGATAGCCAAGAAGAAGGAGCAGGCATCGCTTCCGCCTCCGGAACCACAGGAAAATGTTCCGCCGGATGCGAAGGAGGAGAAACCTCCCGAAACCGCGGAAGAAAAGAAAACCGCGGATCTACAGGCGGAAGATCCGGCAGTGAAGAAAAAGGAAGAAAAGAAAAAAGAAGAAAAGAAAAAGGAAAAGCCGGACAAGAAAGAAATAAAGGAAAAAAAGAAAAAGAAAGAGAAAGCTTCGAAGGAGCCGAAACCGGAGGATGAACCGGAGATACCGGAATTTGAGGAAGAACCGGGAGAAGGCTTCATGGAGAAGCTGGAAAAGAAGCGGGCGGATCTGGAAAAGAAGAGATCCGATCTGGAGAAGAAAAAGAACCATATCATCCAGTTCCTGCAAAGGGATTTTGTAAAGCGCACGATCCAACGTGGAAAGAAACTGATCAAAAAGTATATGAAGCATTTCAAACCGAAGAAGGGAAGGGTCGATGTTCATATGGGACTTGGCTCGGCAGCCTCAACCGGAATGGTGCTCGGAAAGATTTCGGTATTCTATGCGCTTTATGGTAAATGGCTTTTTATCACACCGGACTTCTACAATAAAGTGCTTGAAGCGGCCGGAAACGTGAAGGGAAGGATACGGATCGGAACATTGGCGATCCCGGCACTGATCCTTTACCTTCGCAAAGATACACGCCGGACGATCAAGCTGGCAAAGAAGATTTAACCGGTAAGAGATAAGACAGATCAGAAAAACAGTAAAAGAAAGATCGGTCAATAAATAGATCAGTCAATAAATTGATCAGTCAAACGAAATAATTCAGAAGAGAAGATAGTTCAGGAGGTTCTTATGGCAAATCAGATTTCAAAGAATGACTTTAATCAGACAGTTAGTTCACTTTTCAGCGGAATGGATGCATTCCTTACATCAAAAACAGTAGTAGGAGATCCGATCCGTGTGGGAGAAACAACACTGATCCCGCTGGTTGATGTAAACTTCGGTGTTGGTGCCGGAGCTATGGGAAATGCGAAAGGAACAAATAATGCAGGCGGCGGTATGGGCGGAAAGATGTCTCCCTCCGCAGTGATCGTGATCCAGGATGGCATCGTTCGTATGATGCCGATCGCAGAAGAGAGTACACTGACCAAGGTTCTGGATATGATCCCCGGTGTAAGTGCAAAGGTTCAGAGTTTCCTCGGAAAGAAGAATCCGGATGCAGATGCAGTGGAAGAAGCGGTTGAAACGCTTTCGGATGAGGAGTTCTGATAAACTCCGGAGAAGCGTTATATTCAAATGTTATATTCAAATTGTATATAATGACTATCGCATATACAACAAACGGGACGGCAGAAGCCGTCCCGTTTATTATAATGATTTGAAATTGATTACTGAGCTCTCTGAACCTTGTCTGACTTCAGACAGGAAGTACATACATAGATTCTCTGGGGAGTACCATTTACAACTGCACGTACGCGCTTGATGTTGGACTTCCAAATGTGATTGGATCTTCTATGAGAGTGACTCACATTATTTCCAAAGTGAGCAGCTTTATCACAATAAAAACATTTAGCCATGGTTCCGGCACCTCCTTCACGACGCAAATTTGCCCAAATGGGCTCACAACAACAGATATATTAACAGAAAAAAACAGACTATGCAAGAGGAAATTTAATATTTTTTTCGTAACTGTTTTGCGGGGGGCATAAATAAAGAAGGAAGAGAACCTGAACGGAATTCAGGCAGGGTATTCCATTTTCTTATGAAAGAGTATATAATAACTATAACTGTGTCAAAATACAGAACGGTAATGAAGTTACGATTCTGTCATGATAAAACCAAGAATGAAGGAGGGCATCGTATGGCAGGGAAAATAGAGAACGAATTTGGTCAGATTTCCATCGGTGAATCCGTGATCGAGGAGTATGCCGGACATGCTGCGCTTGATTGCTTCGGGATCGTGGGAATGGCTGCGATCAGTATGCGGGACGGCCTGGCGAAACTGCTGAAGGGAAATTCGGTCAGCAAGGGTGTTGAGGTTCAGATGGATGAGAATGGCGAGCTGATCATTTCATTTCATATCATTGTTGCATACGGCGTCAGTATCCAGACTGTGGTGAATAACCTGATCTCAACGGTAAAATATCAGGTTGAGGACTACACAAATATGAAAGTAAAAGCCATTAATGTATATGTTGAAGGTGTCCGTGTGATTGACTGATTGACGAAGAGAGGAGTACCGCATTGAATACCATTGACGCGCTGCTGATGCAGAAGTTATTTCTGGCAGGAGCGAATAATATCAGTAATAACAAAGAATATATCAACGAGTTAAATGTATTTCCCGTCCCGGACGGAGATACGGGAACAAATATGACTCTTACGATCATGGCTGCGGCTGCGGATGTAAAAATGCAGGAGGATCCGACGATTGATTCTCTTGCGAAAGCCATTTCCGGTGGTTCTCTTCGGGGGGCCAGGGGAAATTCGGGCGTAATCCTTTCCCAGCTGTTCCGCGGATTCTGCAAGGATATCAGAGGGAAGAAGGAGCTTACCCTGATCGATCTGGTTTCCGGTTTTGAACGTGGCGTGGAAACCGCGTACAAGGCGGTTATGAAGCCGAAGGAAGGTACGATCCTTACCGTTGCGAGAGGCGTGGCTGAAAAGGCAGCGGAACTGCTGATCGAGGATGAAGAATATCCCATCATCGAGTTTGCCGAAAAGGTCGTGGAATACGGAGAAGAGGTTCTGGCGCATACACCGGAACTGCTTCCGGTTCTTAAGGAAGCCGGAGTTGTTGATTCCGGCGGACAGGGACTGATCGAGATCCTTCGTGGAATCGTGATCGTTCTGAAGGGCGGAGAAGTTACCTTAAATGATCAGGGTCAGCAGGTGCGTCTGGCACGTGGGGCAGGCATG
>CADBOV010000004.1 GCA_902796385.1 uncultured Lachnospiraceae bacterium | reverse complement strand
CCTGCATGGCCTTTTCCACCATTTCCCGGTCTTCCTCTGTCTCGGAAAGAAGGAAATTCATATAAGGGTATCTGCCCAGCATGATCACTTCCCTTACCGTAAGGTCAGCCCGTACATCCCTACCTGTCGTAACGATTCCGCACAGCCTTGCCCTGTCCTTAACCGGTATGCTGTTTATTTCTCTTTCATTATATAAGACCTCTCCGCTCAGTGCCGGTTGTGCACCGGACAGGGTCCGAAGAAGTGTGCTCTTTCCGCATCCGTTCGGTCCCAGAAGGCACAGGATCTCACCTTCCCGCAGGGAAAGGCCGATTTCTTCCGCGATCTTAGTTTTACCGTAACCGATCGAAAGGTCTTTCGTCCGGAGGATCACATTTTCATTCATCCCAGCGGTCCCTCCTTTCTCCGGTTCAGAAGGAGCATCACGATCACCACCGGTGCTCCCAGGATAGAGGTTACCACGCTGATACTGAGTTCCGTAGGAGACAGCAGATTCCGGGCCAGAAGATCCGACCCCAGGCAGAATACGGATCCGCCGAAGAAGGTCATGGGAACCGTGACCCGTGTCCGCTCCGTCCCCAGCAGTTTCCGGATCAGGAACGGAACCGCAATCCCCACAAAGGAGATCGGTCCCGCAAATGCAGTTACCGTCGCTGCAAGCAGGCTGGCGATCAGGATCAGACATACACGAAATCTCTTCACATGTACTCCGAGGCTTGCAGCCACCTGTTCTCCCAGGAAGAAAGCCTGCATGGGCTTGGCCAGGAACAGGGTTGCAACAAACAGGGGAAGGATCACGGGCACCGCGATCCTTACATGACTCCAGTTCAGTCCCGAAAAGCTTCCCAGACTCCAGGTATGAAGACTGACCACATTGGAGTCCTCCGCCATATTGATCACCAGATCCGTAATGGCATTGCAGATATATCCGATCATGATACCGATCACAAGGAGTCCTGCTCCTCTTGATATCTTCCCTGCTGCAAACAGGATCAGCAGCAATGTTATAAGCGCTCCCACAAATGCCGCACCGATCATTCCGAGTGCGGAAAGCGTTCCGTTTGCTTTCAGGACAAATGTAAGGCTGAGGGCCACCATCAGCTTCGCTCCCGAGGAAATGCCGAGAACAAAGGGTCCCGCAATGGGATTTTCAAAATAGGTCTGAAGCAAAAGTCCGGAAAGGGACAGTGCCCCGCCCAGGATCAGTGCCATGATGACCCGCGGAAGCCGGAGTTCCAGCAGGATCTGTCTGTAATAATGATCCGATGCCTCCATTCCGAACAGCACCTTCAGCTCACGAAACGGGATCCGCACGGAACCAAGCAGCAGATTCAGCAGGATCAGAAGAAGCAGGGCCAGAAACAGCCCTGCTGATACCATCATAATCCTTTTCTTCCCTGTTGGATGCATTTTCACTGCCTCCGTGAAATCATCTCCATCTGAATCATCGATCAACATGCAACAACATGCATCATTCAAAATCAATTATCAGTCTTTCAGTCTATGGAAATATTCGGTTTCCTCTGAGGTTCCGTCCATGATCGCCGACAGATCCTCCATTACCCTCGCCACCTTCGTCGGTCCCTGAAACAGGTCATTTCCGACGGAGTATACATTTTTGTTCTTTACCGCCTTGAAATCAGCCAGTAACGGCTGTTCCCGGACCAGTGCCTGAAGGCTCTCCGGCACACCGTAGATATTTCCGTTATAGATCAGAAGATCCGCGTCCTTTGCGGTTTCGTAGAACCGGTCCATCTGCAGGTTCAGACTGCCACTGTCCTTTTCCTCTCCGGATGCTTCCTCCGTCAGAAAATACTCTCCTCCGGCCTCCCGTATCAGTGCGGCCATATAGGATCCCGGCTTCTGCACGGAAACATATCCGTTTGGTGTGATGGAAAAACAGGCAACCTTAAGCGGCTGTTCCGTCCGGTCCTTCTTCTGCTTCAGGAACAGTTCTTCCTGTTCCTTAAAAAATGTATCCGCGGCCTCTTCCTTCCCCAGAATACATCCGTATACACGGATCCACTCCAGCCGCCCCAACGGGTGCTCCTCATAACTGGAATACTCCACCAGTACCGGAATCCCCAGTTGTTCCAGCTGCTCCTTCGTTTTCGGACTGTGGAGGATCATGGTATTCTCGATGGCCAGCGTGGTTTTCTCCTGCACCAGCCATTCATAATCCGGCGCATTATACTTGCCTACATATGTGATCTCATCCTCTTCGACCGCTTTTTTCACCTCCGGATCCGTCCAGTCCCCTGCCTTGGTGCTGGTAAATCCGACCGTTTCCTTTGCTCCCAGTTCATAGAAATAGCACATGACCGAGGAGGAAGCCAGATAAACATTCTGTTTCGGCTGCCGGATCACCGTTATGTCCGACGGTACATTTGCAGGAGACTCCGCTTTTTCCGGAAGGATCAGATATTCCGCATTTGCTCCGGATACGGACAATCTGTATGCACCACCCTCGTATTTCCGGATGGTAAAGCCGGTTGCATACCGGTTTTCTTCTGTCTCCTCGAGCCTCAGACCCATCCAGTTATCCGGATCATCCTCCGTTTTCTTCTCCGAGCATCCCGTAAAAAGACAGACTCCGAGACTCAAGAAAATCATCAGGAAAACGGATATCCGGGAAAATGGTCTGCTTTTTTTCATTTATTTCAGCCCTGTAGAATCAAATGTAAGTGTATATTCAATCTCATGCGGTTTACTCATGGCAGTTGTATCTGCCTTTACCGGAAGCGGATAATCGAATCCCTTTACGGGGATCACAAATACGGAATTCTCTTCCGGTCCGTCCTTTTCCGGTTCGATCTTCTGTCCGTCCACGATCATGTAATCGTATTTCGAACTGCTCCAGAGGATCGTTGCCGTAGCCGTTCCGTCCTTAACCACAACCTCGGCCGGAGAAAGGACGGTTGCCTTTCCGGAACCTCCCGTCAACTGCACCGGCACCTGATAGGTTCCGTCTGCCACACCCAGGTCCTTTGCATCCTTGTAGGGTTTCTCCTTATATGCCTCGACCGGCAGATCTGCCGCCACAAAGCAGAGGTTTCTGTCATACCAGAGTTCCTTCTTCTTGCTGAAAGCGGCACATTTTACTTCCTCATTCAACGCGCTTACCGGCACGGTAAAGGAATGTGTTCCGTCCGCTTCTTCCGTAAACGGGATCTTCTGGTCATCGGATGCCTTCTCCGCATCCTCTCCGGAACCCATGAACATATAGAGATAGCTTTTTCCGCCCATCAGCATTTTGGCGGTCATCTTTCCGCCGGATACGGTCAGCTTGCAGGATTCGATATTAAACATCGAGGAACTGGAATTAACTGAAATGTCATACTCTCCGTCCACCAGCTGGTCTCCCGTCACGGGAATCATACCATCGGTAACCACTTCTTCCTGTTCTACCGTTGTCTTTTCCGTCTTCCCGGTTTCGTTTTCCGTCTTCCCGGCTGCATTTTCCGTCTTTGCGGTTGTCTCCGCCTGACCGGCCGCGGTATCCTTTTTTTCGGACCCGCAGCCTGCCAGCAGGAGCAGCATCGAAACGGTAAGTACCGGCTTCATCCAAATGTGCTTCATGCTTTTTTTCATCACTTTTTCCTTAATCCAGTTTTTTTCTTTTAACGTGTTTTATAATTCCGGTATTTCCATACTGTCTTAATTCTGTGCCCGTATATTACTGTACTTCCTTCATCGCTTCCTGCGCATGCTCTACATAGATCTTCCGGATCTCTTCATTCTCGCCCAGTCCGCGAAGGAGACACTGTACTTCGTAGCCTTCTTTTTCAAATTCCTTCTTCCAGGAACCATCCTCATCACCGGCCATGTCATTATTTGCATGATCACCGGCAACCACCATCAGGGGTTCAAGGATCACTCTCTTGTAACCGCCCTTCTTAATTGCTGCCTTTACATCATCCAGTGAAGGAGTTGCCTCTACGGTTCCGATAAAGTAGTTCTTGTATCCGTCCTTGGTCAGAAGGTCCTGCATTTTCTGATAAACCGCATTGGAATCCGCTTCCGTTCCATGGCCCATAAATACGATGGCTGTCTGTCCGTCATCATATTCCTTTGTCCAGTTTACGATTGCTTCCTCAACGCGCTTGAAATCATCATCTGAATTAAGCAGCGGCTTTCCGATCGCAACTTTTTCAAATGCATCCGAATACTTTGCAACCTTCTCTGTTAACTCATTATACTCAATCCCGTTCATCAGATGGGTCGGCTGGATTACCAGAGTCTTTACATTATTCTTTGTTGCACGCTCCAGCGCTTCGTCAACATTGTCGATATGGATCTTGTCTCTCTTTTCCACATGCTGAATAACGATATCCGCCGTAAATCCTCTTCTTACGGAATAATCCTTATTCGCGTCCTCAAGAGCCTGCTCAATGGCACCGATGGTGAGACGTCTGGAATCATTGAAGGATGTTCCGAAGCTGACAACCAGAAGTTCCTTTTCCCCGATCCCGTCTTCATTCCGGACCTTATCCAGGGAAGCATCTCCGGTATTATAATCCTCTTCGTCCTCTTCTCCCTTTGCTTCAGTGGAAGCAGATGTAGTACTCTCTTTCTCTGTCCCCTTGGAAGTGTCTTTTTCTTCCTTTCCGCATCCCGCAAGCATGGACATCATGGCAAGGGATGTGATCACAACCAGTTTCCGCGCAAATCTTTTTTTCATTTAAAAAGTCCTCCTAATGTGTTTTCGATATGTACGAATACACCAAAAGAGGACTCATTCTTTATTCCCGAGGAAACTTACGCACCAAAAAAGCGCGTTTCATTTGAATCATGATCCCGCAAATGATACAGATCCCGTACAGCCAAGTCCTCGTGGCATAAAGCTCCTGATCGGATGCCTTCGTACAGACACACGGCAGGTTTCCTGGCTGAAGACGATCAGCAAAAACCTTCCCGGCTTCGGAATCAACCGAATTTGCGAACCAGTGACATCGAAAGGAAAACCTTCCGGATTCTTTTGCTGCTCTTTGCGATCACTCGCAGTCTAACACAGTGACGAGATCGTGCGGGATTCGCACCCGCTTCCCTTTTACCCTCCGCCATTACAGCAGTGGCACCGTATATCATATCTTCCGTTACGCTTCGGATGATACATGAAACTTATACCACACGGTCCTGAATCTGTCAATCACACCCTGCTGCTCCGGTTCATAAGCAGAAGATCCGCTATGGTAAATGCAGTCATGGCTTCCACAACCACAGCCGCTCTCGGTCCGATCACCGGATCATGTCTTCCGCGAATGGAGATCTTACAGTCTTCTCCCTCCTGATTCACGGTTTCCTGTTCCCTGAAAATGGATGGCGTGGGCTTAAAGGAAACCCTGAGGACCACATCACTTCCGTCACTGATCCCGCCCAGGGTTCCGCCGGAATGATTTGTCTTCTTCTTAACCGTCCCGTCCTGCATATAAAATGCGTCGTTGTTTTCCGACCCCCGTGCCTTTACCACTCCGGTTCCATCCCCGATCTCCAGTGCCTTAACGGCACCGATGGAAAAGATTGCATATCCGAGTCTTGCATCCAGTTTATCGAAGACCGGTTCACCGATCCCCGCCGGAATGCCGCTTGCCACGCATACCACTTCACTTCCCGTGGAATCCTGCTGCTCCATCAGGCCGGTCAGATATGCCCTTGCCTCTTCTGCCGCCTTTGCATCCGGCATACAGAAAGGATTCTTCTTTATTTCTTCTTCATCAAATGCATTTTCATCACACCTTACAGGCCCAATGGCACTTACATAGGAGGATACCCGGATCCCGTACTGCTCCAGCAGCTTTGCCGCAACCGCACCGGCTGCCACACGTGCTGCAGTCTCTCTTCCGGAGGAACGTCCGCCACCTCTGTAATCACGGAATCCGTATTTGGCATCAAATCCGAAGTCCGCATGTCCCGGCCGGTAAACTGATGCCAGATTTCCGTAATCCGCAGAATGCTGCGATGTATTTTCAATCATCATGGAAATGGGAGTTCCGGTTGTCTTTCCCTCAAACACTCCGGAAAGGATCTTTACCTGATCCGCTTCCTTTCTCGGGGTGGAAAAGTCTCTTCCGCCCGGCTTTCTCCGGTCAAGCCATGTCTGTATATATGCTTCATCCAGGGAAATGCCTGCCGGGCAGCCATCGACTACCACTCCCAGCGCCGGCCCGTGAGACTCTCCCCAGGTTGTCATACGTAGGATCGTTCCAAAACCTGAACCTGCCATATTTTCCTCCTTTACCATTAAAAAACACAAAGCCCGTATGCGGGCTTTGCGTTTTCTTACTTCTTTCCGGCACGCGGATGTGCCTTGTCATATACCTCTTTTAAATGTCCGAGCTTCCCGGGCAGATAAATCTGAGTGGTTGAAATATCGGAATGCCCCAGCATTTCCTGTACCGCATGGAGATCCGCACCATTGTTTACCATATGGGATGCAAAGGAATGACGGATCATATGTGGTGTGATATCCTTTTCGATATGCGCTTTTTTTGCATATGCCTTCAGAAGCTTCCAGAAGCCCTGACGGGACATTTCCTCTCCCTTTACATTTACAAACAGATACTCACTGTTCTTAGCCATCTGGTTTCTTGCGGTTTCCAGATAAACACGGAGTGCTTCCTGCGCCTCTTCCTCAATGGGAATGATCCTTGACTTTCCGCCGAAGTTACACTCGATGTAACCCATGGAAAGATTCAGATCTGAAACCTTCAGCGAGATCAGTTCGGAAACACGAAGTCCGGTTCCGTAGAGAAGCTCCAGCATTGCCTTGTCTCTTACTGCTTTCGGTGTCTTTCCCTTCGGCTGCTGTAGAAGGAGCGTCACTTCGTCAACAGAAAGAACATCCGGTGCCTTTTTCTCTACCTTCGGCGGCTTGATCTGCTCTGTCGGATTTCCCTTTACCAGACCTCTGCCAAGAAGGAATAAGAAGAAGGATCGGATACTCGCGATACTCCTCGAAACCGTCGCGGTACTCATGCCTGATTTTTCCAGATACAGCACATAAGAACCAAGCGATGTGGCTGTGATGTCATTCACATCCGTCACACCGTTCTTTTCAAAATATTCCTGCATCTTGCATAGGTCGCGCCGATAAGATTGAATTGTATTCTGACTTGCATGCTTTACGTCCTGCAAGTAGTTGATATAAGATTCAATCAGTTGTTCCATCATTTACCCCTAAACAAACCCCTCGGAAAAGATCTATATCCTATTTTGAGCGCCAACTCAGATCTTTCCCCTGATATGTTACAGTATAATTACAAATTTACATAAAATCAATAACAATTTTTTTGCGAAATCCCTTATAAACACTGGGATTAAGGGCATTTTCCACGAAATAAAGTGGCACTTATGTAAAGACCCACTAAATGTTGCGATTTTTGCACATTAAAAAAGTTTTCTTATTTTTACATCCTGATATGCCAGAAGGGCTATGATGGTTTTACCGTCCGTGATCCGCCCGTCGTAAACCGCCTGAAGGGCTTCATCGAAGCTTATTTTTACAACTTCTATGGATTCATCCGGAT
>CADBOV010000003.1 GCA_902796385.1 uncultured Lachnospiraceae bacterium | reverse complement strand
TGTCTTCTCACTGATGGGATTTGCAAAGGAAATGTCGAAGTCAAAACCGATCTCATGCGCGATGGCCGGAAGATGCAGCATGGAATTTGTAGAGCATCCCAGTGCCATATCCACGGTCAATGCATTCAGGATCGCTTCCTTTGTGATGATGTCTCTCGGACGGATATTCTTAGCCAGCATATCCATAACCGCGTAGCCTGCCTTCTTTGCCAGACGGATCCTCTCGGAATAAACTGCCGGAATGGTTCCGTTTCCGGGAAGTCCCATACCCAGCACCTCGGTCAGACAGTTCATGGAATTTGCCGTATACATACCGGAGCAGGAACCGCAGGTGGGGCAGACATTTTCCTCATACTGTACCACATCATCTTCGGTGATCTTACCTGCAGTATATTCTCCGACTGCTTCAAACATGGAGGAAAGACTTCTCTTTCTTCCCTTTACGTGGCCGGCCAGCATGGGACCGCCGGACACAAATACCGTCGGAACATTTACACGTGCCGCTGCCATCAGAAGACCCGGAACATTTTTATCACAGTTCGGGATCATAACAAGTGCGTCAAACTGATGCGCGATGGCCATGGCTTCCGTGGAATCCGCGATCAGATCACGTGTTACCAGGCTGTACTTCATACCGATATGTCCCATGGCAATACCGTCGCAGACAGCGATTGCCGGGAACATGACCGGAGTTCCTCCCGCTTCCGCAACACCGAGCTTAACAGCCTCGGCGATCTTATCCAGGTTCATATGTCCCGGAACGATCTCATTATAGGAACAGACAATACCGACCATCGGCTTCTTTATTTCCTCATGGGTAAATCCGAGGGCGTTCAGAAGCGAACGTGCCGGTGCCTGCTGGATACCACATTTCATGTTATCACTTTTCATAGTGTACTCCCTTCTTTTCTTTTTTTTCCGTATCAGGTCATTCGGAAGGAACCGGAATGACATTTATATCTATACTCTTTCTGCAATCAGGGTTCCCATCTCATCGGTCTGCACCTGGGGCTCACCCGGCTTTGCAATATCGATGGTGCGATAGCCTTCTTTCAGAACCTGCTTCACCGCATTCTCGATGGCATCTGCTTCCTCGTCCAGATCGAAGCTGTAACGGAGCATCATGGCTGCGGAAAGGATGGTTGCAATGGGGTTTGCGATATTCTTTCCGGCAATGTCCGGAGCCGATCCGCCGGAGGGTTCATAGAGACCGAATTTTGTCTCATTCAGGGATGCTGAGGGAAGCATTCCGATGGATCCCGTGATCATGGATGCCTCATCCGACAGGATGTCACCGAACATATTCTCAGTCAGCATCACATCAAACCGGGCCGGATCCTTTACCAGCTGCATGGCTGCATTGTCCACCAGCATGGTTTCAAATGTAACGTCCGGATAATCCTTCGCAACCTCTTCCGTGATCTTACGCCACAGGCGGGAGGAATCCAGCACATTTGCCTTATCCACCAGCGTCACTTTGCTGCGGCGCTTCCTTGCAATATCGAAGCCCTTGATGGCGATGCGGCGGATCTCATCCTCCGTATAAAGCAGTGTATCCACGGCTGTCATTTTGCCATCGATCTCCTTCGTATATCTCTCACCGAAGTAAAGACCACCGGTCAGCTCCCGCATGATCATCATGTCAAAGCCCTTCTCGGCTACACTCTCCTTCAGCGGGCAGGCTTCCTTCAGCTCCGGATAGAGATATGCGGGACGAAGGTTTGCAAAAAGTCCCAGCTCCTTACGGATCTTCAGAAGACCCGCTTCCGGCCGCTTGTTCGGGGGAAGCTTGTACCAGGGAGAGGTCTGTGTATTTCCGCCGATGGATCCCTGAAGGATCGCATCCTTTGTCTTTGCCACTGCCACTGCCTCATCCGTCAGCGGTTCACCGGTGGCATCAATGGAACAACCGCCCATCAAAATATCTTCATACTGAAATGTGTGTCCGTACTTTTCTCCGACGGCATCCAGAACCTTGATCGCTTCCGTCACGATCTCCGGACCGATCCCATCGCCCTTTATCACACCGATATTCATGTTCATTTTCGTATTCCTCCTGATTTCGATGTCACTTCAAATGACCTGTCTTTTCTCTGTCCCGGCATGATACCGGTTCCTACTCCGTCCCGGCATTATGCCCGGTCCCTATTCCGTCCTGGCATTGATGGAGTTGATCAGTCCGCCGCTGGTGATGATGTTCTGCATGAACGGCGGAAATGCCTGACCCTGATAGGTCTTGCCGGTGGTCTCGTCCGTGATCTCACCGGAATCAAAGTTGATGGATACCACATCGCCTGCCTTGATCTCTGCTGCTGCAGCCGGGCATTCAATGATCGGAAGTCCGATATTGATGGAATTCCGGTAGAAGATCCTTGCAAATGTATCTGCGATCACACAGCTGATCCCCGAAGCCTTGATGGCGATGGGCGCATGCTCTCTGGAGGAACCGCAGCCGAAGTTCTTTCCGGCTACCATGATGTCGCCTTCCTTCACCCGGTTCACAAATTCTTTATCGATATCCTCCATACAGTTCTTAGCCAGTTCCTTCGGATCGGCTGTATTAAGGTATCTTGCGGGAATGATAACGTCGGTGTCCACATTGTCACCGTATTTATGTACTGTTCCTTTTGCTTCCATAGTATTCTCCTCTTCATTCATAAGATCCTTTGCTTTGCGAATACGATCCCGGATTTGTCATAGGATCCTTCGCCTTGCTCCGGATGAGATTTTACAGATCCTCAGGTGATGCGATCTTACCCAGGATTGCAGACGCTGCTGCTACAGCCGGGCTTGCAAGATAGATTTCCGAATCGATGGCTCCCATACGTCCCACAAAGTTCCGGTTGGTGGTAG
>CADBOV010000002.1 GCA_902796385.1 uncultured Lachnospiraceae bacterium | reverse complement strand
CCGTCATTCACCGTCATTCGCTGTCATACGCCGCCTGTCAGTCTGCCTGTCTGTAATCGCGGAAGAAATCCTTCATTTCGGTCATGGCAGATTCCAGTACATCCATTGCCGGAAGATAAACGATCCGGAAATGATCCGGTTCTTCCCAGTGGAAACCGCCGCCATGCGTTACCAGGATCCCCTTCTTCTTCAGGAGATCCAGCGCAAACCGCTCATCGTCATGGATATTGAACTTCTTTCGATCCATTTTCGGGAAAATGTAGAACGCCGCTTCGGGCTTTACCGCACTCATGCCCGGGATATCATTTACCGCATTGTAAATGAATTCCCGCTGCTCATAAACTCTTCCGCCGGGGATCAGCATGGTGTCCGTCTCCTCCAGAAGATCCAGCGCAGGTGCGATCAGGGACTGGGCAGGTACATTTGAACAAAGCCGCATGGAGGAAAGCAGATTGATTCCCTCGATGTAGCCTTTTGCATTTGCTTTATTTCCTGAGATGGACATCCAGCCCACACGATACCCTGCCATCAGGTGGGATTTGGACAGCCCGTTAAATGTAATGCAGACGCATTCCGGAGCCAGGCTTGCAATGGAGGTATGCTTCTTTCCGTCCATTACCAGACGGTCATAGATCTCATCCGCGAAAATGATCAGATCATGCATCTCGGCCATTGCCACGATCTCCTTCAGGATCGATTCCGGATAAAGAGCACCGGTCGGATTGTTCGGATTGATCACAACAATTCCCTTGGTGCGGGGCGTGATCTTCCGGCGGATATCCTCTATATCGGGATACCAGCCCGCCTTTTCATCGCAGATATAATGTACTGCCGTTCCGCCTGCCAGTGTAACGGAAGCCGTCCAGAGAGGATAGTCCGGTGCCGGAACCAGGATCTCGTCTCCGTAATCCAGCAGTCCCTGCATGGAAAGGGTGATCAGCTCACTGACTCCGTTCCCTGTATAGACATCATCCACGGTCACGCCGTGAATCCCCTTCTTCTCATCATATTTCACGATAGCTTCCCTGGCACTGAGAAGTCCCTTTGAATCCGAATAACCTTCTGTTTCCGTCAGCTTCTCCGCCATATGCTCAACCAGTGATTCCGGTGCGCGGAATCCGAAGGGTGCGGGATTCCCGATATTCAGCTTCAGGATCTTCTCTCCTGCCGCCTGCATCCGGTTTGCTTCATCCATTACCGGACCGCGGATATCATAGCACACATTGTTCAGCTTCAAGGACTTTTCGAATACTCTCATTTTTCCGTCTCCTTCATATTCCCTGTAAGAAAAATCTCACATTTCATTGTCTCATTTCTACCATGCAGTGTCAATCAAAACTTCCCGTTAGAGGCCTTCCGCCGGCAGGGCATGCCCCGCTGTACCGCCTTCTACTGGCCAAAATTATGTCAACCAAAAGCAGTATGAATCTCACACAGGGTTTTGCGGGCGGGACCCGGCACAGAAAAAGATGCGCACAGAGCGCATCTTTCTTTGTACGATTTACTGTTTTACAAGATTAAAGGTTGAATATGTTTCCTTAAGAGTCAGGTTATTACCATCAAGTGTATAATCGTAATCCTTCTCATTATCCCACTTCTCCAGGGAAACATGAACCTTCTTGTTAGCCTCATCCAGCTTGTATGTTCCTTCGCTTTCGAAACCGGTTGTCTCACCTACCAGCTTAGCTTTGCTTCCATCGCTGAATGTCCATATCCAGTTTCCGTCCTGCTCACTGGTCTGCTTCCATGTTCCGGTGATCGCATCTGTCTTTCCGCTGTCGCCGCTTCCGCTGTTGCTGTCACCGTCTTTCTTGTCTCCACATGCTACAAGTACTGTTGCAAGCATTACCAGGCAAAGGAGTAATGCAAGCTTTTTTGTTACTTTCTTCATCCTTTTTACCTCCACGTTAAAAAAATAGTATTTTACATTGGGGTATTCTAACAGAAAAAGCCTGCAAAATCAACCTTCCTGTTCTGTTTTCTTACTGTTCGGTTGCTGCCTCTGTTGTTTCCGTTGTGGCGGGAGCCTGTGTTGTCGGTGTGGTCTTCGGTTTTTCCGTTGTATCGGTGGAATCGATTCCCAGCATGATATTTGTATCATCTCCCACAACCGTCGTCGGAAGCTTTCCGTCCCATGTCTCATAGTACTTATTCTTAAGTACGTTCGAGTCGATGGACTCCGACAGTTTCTTATTTGCTTCCGCTTCCGCATCTGCAGCGATCAGCTTCGCCTTTGCCTCAGCCTCAGCCTGTGTCTTCCGGACCTCCGCATCCGCAGAAGCCTTTTCTATATTCTTCTTATTCTCGATCTGCTGTGTTTCGTAATCGATCTGTGCCTGCTGTTTCTTTGCGATCTTTTCGTCATATTCCTGATCAAATGTAGCATCCGAAATAACGACCTTATTTACATATACAACCTGTTGACCGTACTTTTCATCCAGTGACTTCTGGATATTCTCCTTTGCGATCGGCTCCAGAATACTCCGGTTCGTACAATCGATGGGAGAAAGTGTCTTGGAAGAGGTCTTGATGGCAGATGCAACCAACGACTCCTTTACCAGACCGTCTTCATAGTTTGTTACATTTGCGTAGATCCATGCGGATTTTTCCGTATTGATCTGGTAGGTGACCGTGATACCCTGGAAGGTTACTTCATTCCGTTCACTGGTCTCCGAGGTGATCGCACCGTCGAACTTGATATCCTGCTGCTTATTGTTTACCATTACGATCTGCTGGATCAGCGGAAGATGGAAATTGAATCCATGCGGTAATGTATCCTCCTCAACCTGACCGAAGGTAACCCGGACACCGGTATAACCTGTGGGGATGATCGTAAAGGAAAGGGAAAAGATAACAGTAAGGACCCCTATGGAGGCCAGTGTAATGATCACGGGTTTTTTACTCTTCCCCTTTACCTCGATCACATCTTCACCCTTGTCTTTCTTCTTACTGATCATATCACCCACCATATCCCTGGATCCGATGACGATCGCCGCAATCAGAAATACAATTCCAACGCCTGCTACAATGATGTTTAACATTTATTTAACCTCCTTATGCCCGTTTTTAAGACGGACATTTTAATCTGACTCACAAAGATCCTTCAGCCGGTTTTTCAGTAAAAAAAGCTCATCCTCCAAAGGAGAATAATCCATCTCTGTCTTTGCCCGGAGAAGCTCCGTTATTTCCACCGCCTTTTCATACAGCGGTGTCAGGGAAAGATTGCCCAGAACACCTTTCAGCGCATGGGCTGCTTCAAAAGCCCCGTCCAGATCCCCTGCATCCAGCGCGGTTCTCAGTTTATCAAAATTCTTTTCATTCGGTGTTGTGGCAACAAGGCGAAGGTACAGTGCTTCATTCTTCATGCAGCGGGTCAGACCTTCCTCTGTATTCGCCCCAAACTCCTGCAGTTTTTCTATCGTGATCATATATCTCTCCTCTCAATCTATACAGCCCGGCATATCTGCTCCGGCCCGATATACGGTTCCGCACATCTGCCCCGGCCCGATATACGGTTCCGTGCCCTTTCAGCTTTACTCTTCCGAAAGTTCGATCTCATCTTTGATAAACTTCTCAAATTCTTCCGGCGGTACCGGCCGGGAGAAGTAATATCCCTGGATCAGATCACACCCGCGTTCCTTCAGAAGCTGCAGCTGGACTTCGTCCTCCACGCCCTCTGCAACAACCGGAACCTTCAGGAATTTGGCTATATCCAGCACCAGCTCCACCATCTTCAGGCTCTTGTCATCCTTCTGCATATTCCGGATGAACTGCAGATCCATTTTCAGAACATCTATGGAGATCGTGGTCAGCATGTTCAGGGAAGAATACCCGGAGCCGAAGTCATCCATTTCGATCCGGAAGCCCTGCTCTCTCAGGCGTTCCACCACCTCGGTTAGACCCCTGGCATTTTCCGCATATGCGGATTCCGTAATCTCCAGCATGACCTCCTCTGCCGAAAGCCCGTTCTTTTCCAGAATGCTCCTTAACTGTTCTTCCAGACACGGATCATGGATATCGATTCTGGAAACATTTACGGAAACCGGAATGGAAACATCAAATTCCTCCTTCCATTTCCGGACCTGCGCCGCTGCCTCCTGCCAGACATAATGATCCAGCCTCTGGATCAGTCCGTTGCTCTCAAACAGCGGGATAAAATCACCCGGGCTGATCATGCCGCGCTCCGGATGCTTCCAGCGCACCAGCGCCTCGGCACTCCGAAGATGCGGAACCTCACCCTGGATCCCGTATTTCGGCTGATAATATACGATCAGATCCTTATTCCGGATCGCTTCGTCTATGTCATTGATCAGCTGTTCGTGGTAAAGGGACTTATCGTGGAGATCGCTGCTGTAATATGCCAGCTGCCGGGAGTAGTCTCCCCGCACCTGATCACAGGCCTGTTTCGCCCAGTCAAACCAGTTTTCGACCTCTGCCGAGCGGTCCACATTCTGATAGACACCTGCCCGGACACGCACCCGCTTGGACTGGTCCTTGCCGGAGAGTTCTTCCTGGATCGAGGCAAGAACATCTTCATACCCTTCCATATGATTTCCGTACCAGTAAAATGTATCCGCACCGATCCTGCATCCGATGCCTTCCGTTTCGCCCAGTTTTTTCTGCATGACGGCCGCAAGCTTCCGGAGGATCCGGTCTCCTTCCTTCCTGCCATGCATTTCGTTGAACATATGAAAATGATCGATATTCAGTACAAGCACATCCGCCGAGTGAACGGCATCATACTTTTCAATCTGCCGGACATACTCAAAGAAGAACGAGCGGTTATAAAGCCCTGTCAGAATGTCTTTTTCCGCAGAACTGATAATACTCTTATCCTCCGACAGTTCAATGATCCTCTGGCATCTGGCCAGGATCACCTCCGGCATGTTATACGGCTTGGTGATAAAGTCCGCAGCGCCCAGCCGGATGCTGGACACTTCCGCATCCACCTCTGATGTCATTACGATTACCGGGACCGTTTTCAGCGTATCATCCGCCTTCATATTGTTTAACACCTGAAAGCCATCCATCACAGGCATTAACAGATCCAGCAGAACCAGGGAATACACATTTTCCCCGGAGTGGAGAAGATCCATTGCCTCCTGTCCGTCTGCCGCATAGCTCACTTCGTAATCCTGATTCAGAATATTTCCCAGTATCTCCCGGTTGATCAGCTCGTCATCGATCACAAGCACTCTTCTCCGGAGTCCGTTGTTTTTTCGGAAATTATCCATATCAATCCACCCCTTCAGAGTTTTCACAATAACTAACCGAAAAGGAATCGCACAAACTGTCCGATTCCTTTCCTCTTCCATCATAATCATTCAAAATCCTACAACATGACTTCCATTTCCCGTGGATGTCTTTCCTGCCGCATTCTCAGCTGAATGATCGAATCTGCATCAAATGAACGTCGATCGGTCCTACTCTTCCATCATCTTCGACAGTTCATCGACAGCCGCGTCATCGATGGGGCCTTCCTTCAGCTTCTCCCATGTCTTCTTTGCGATCTCGCTTACCTTCGGCGGAAGCAGTTCCTCATGGTCCTTATAGTAACCGTATCCACGATACTTGTTCGAATAATGTGCTACTTCCTGTCCGTCTCTAAGTACCCAGACCTTCATGTTGGGTTCTCCCTCATGTGTGAGGTTACGCGGCCGAAGCTCGATCAGCCATGAATCATTTTCGAAGATTTTCTTATTTTCCATACCCCATACCCTTTCCGTAAAAAATGTTCTGTAACCCGTGTTGAGTGATCAAAAACGCCATCATCACCCAAACCTTCCGTCGATTATGATGATACCATTTTTCGCCTTTATTCTCAACCCTTTCTTCATAAAAATCACACCCTGTTTTCTCCGGTTCCGGCGACGCATTCCAGAAAGCCACGGATTGCGGGATTCACACGCTTATCCTTATGGATCAGCACCTGCGAGAAAATAACAAACGGCTCTCCCTTCCAGCCCGGAATGCTGAACGGCCGGGTAGCTGTCGCCACGGGACAGTTCCCCATGTGGGTGTCCCGGGCCGACAGCTACATCAATGACAGCATCTACTTCGGACGCTACCGAGAAGAGTAGGTGTACCAGGGATGCGTTCCTGTGATGTCAAATCCCACACTGCAGGCCAGCCTCATGGAGGCCTCATTTCTTATATCACAGCCCCACACCGGAATCTTCCCCTGCCGCAGCGTTTCTTCTATCATCGCTGCGGCAACGATCTTTCCATACCCTTTTCCGCGGCATTCCTCTGCCGTCTCAACTCCGATATCCACATAATCCTTTGAGAGCCCGGAAGAAAACGCACACGCTGCCATCCTTCCGTCTTCGATCAGGCAATATCCAAATCCGCTCTTAATAAACGCATCCTTACTCTCCCATGAGAATGACGGGATTATCTTTCCCGTGAGCAGCTCATAATTCTCCGATGTTACGGGTTCCAGCCGGGATCTCACCTTGTCCGGTATCTGATATTTTTCTCCGGAAAACTTAAAAATATACCGCTCATATCCGGAAACCATCGGCGTCCCCTTTATCATCTCCCGCAGCCGGGGATCATTTTCAATCTGCAGTGCCATTCGTCCCGAGTGTCCTTCCGGCGGATCTTTCATCAGATGAATGACCTGATCAACAAATCCCTCATCATAATCGCCCCGGATATTGGCAAAACCGCAGTAATGCCATACCAATAAAGCTGTCGGATCTTCGTCATCATCGACGTATATTTCTCCCTTCTGTATCCCCTCTGTGATCGACAACGGATATACTTTCTCCACTTCGATCTGCTCTATCAGGGGAAGGATCTTTTCATATTCCGTAAGTTTTTTCAAGGTCTGATCTCCTGTATCTTTAATTTGCGGGTATCCCTACCTGCCCAACAAGACTATCGTCTCGACATCGTTTTCATTGAACAACAATTTAATACTCACCTCGTGCCGAAATGACGGCTTTCAATCGCAGATTATTATCAAAAATATCTTCACTCCGTCCATTTATTT
>CADBOV010000001.1 GCA_902796385.1 uncultured Lachnospiraceae bacterium | reverse complement strand
GCAGATGTACTTCTGATGTTCGGTTCTCACTCCATCAAGGTTCCGGAAGTTAAGGCTAACAAGCTGATCGCCGGCGGATTCATCGACAAGGACGTTGTTCTTGGTATCCGTCCTGAGGACATCCATGATGAGCAGCTGTTCATCGAGTCTTCACCGGAGTCCGTTATCGATGCACGGATCAACATTTACGAAATGCTTGGTGCTGAAGTATATCTGTACTTCTCCATCGACCAGTTCGATATCACAGCTCGAGTTAATGCACGTACAACAGCTCGTCCGGGCGACACAGTACAGTTCGCATTCGACCTGTCCAAGATCCACATCTTCGATAAGGAAACAGAGCAGATTATCGCGAACTAAAGCGACAAAAGTCACTATTCACAGTAATTCACATAAAAGAAGTCGACCTCATGCTTGCATGGAAGGTCGACTTCTTTTATGTGAATGCCCTGCGAAGCAGGGCAGACGCGCGAAGCGCGGATGGGTCGAGGCCAAAGCGTGAGGTGCGAATAGTGTGAATTATAAATATTATATGAAATTTATAAGGAAATACGGTGAAATCCAGTATTTCCTCTTTTTTTTTTTGTGAGTTTTTGCTAAAATAGGTTGGATAGTTTAGATGACAATGGGGGAACTCTGTTATTTCCGGATAACAGACCAAGAAAAGGAGAAGGAAATGATTTCAAATCAGATTCTGCAAGATACCATTGAAGGAATCCGTACCATCACGAAGGTAGATCTGATGGTCATGGATGTTGAAGGAAGAACGCTGGCAAAGACCATCGACGGTCCGAGTGACGGATATGAGGATGCGGTTGCCACATTTGCGGATTCACCTGCAGAGAGCCAGGCAATGCTGGGCTGTCAGTTTTTCAAGGTAAATGATGACAAACAGCTGGAGTATGTGATCATAGCCAAGGGCGAAAATGATACGACCTACATGGTAGGAAAAATGGCTGCATTCCAGATCCAGAACCTGCTGGTTGCATATAAAGAGAGATTTGATAAAGATAATTTCATTAAGAACCTGCTGCTGGATAATCTGCTTCTTGTAGATATTTACAACAGGGCAAAGAAGCTGCATATCGATACGGATGTAAAGCGCGTTGTATTTATCATCGAGACCAAGACCGAGAAGGATAACAATGCACTTGAGACCGTCAGAAATCTTTTCGCAAGCAAGACAAAGGATTTCATTACGGCAGTTGATGAGAAGAATATCATTCTCGTAAAGGAAGTCAAGGCAACAGAGAATTATGATGAGCTGTCCAGGATCGCAAAGGTGATCGTGGATATGCTGAATACCGAGGCTATGTCCAGCGTACATGTGGCCTTTGGTACCATTGTAAATGAGATCAAGGAAGTATCCCGTTCCTACAAAGAGGCAAAGATGGCTCTGGATGTAGGAAAGATCTTCTACAGTGATAAGAACATCATCGCGTATAACAATCTGGGCATCGGCCGTCTGATCTATCAGCTTCCGATCCCGCTCTGCCGGATGTTCATCAAAGAGATCTTTGATGGAAAGTCTCCGGACGAGTTTGATGATGAAACACTTGTAACGATCAACAAGTTCTTCGAGAACAGCCTGAATGTATCCGAGACATCACGTCAGTTATACATTCACAGAAATACGCTTGTTTATCGTCTGGATAAGATTCAGAAGGCAACCGGTCTGGATCTGCGTGTATTTGAAGATGCGATCACATTTAAGATCGCCCTTATGGTTGTTAAGTATATGAAATATATGGAGACACTGGATTTCTAATGCATCGATCGCGGAAGCGACCGGTTCTGTTACCGTGTCTTTGTATGAAATACATGGAAGGATACCATTATGATTACACTTGAAAATGTAACTATGAAGTACCCGACCGGAACTTTGGCATTGCAGGATATCAATCTGCATATCGAAAAGGGGGAGTTTGTCTTCATTGTCGGCAGCTCCGGGTCGGGAAAAACAACGATGCTTGAACTGTTGATCCATGAACTTGTTCCCACAAAGGGAAAGATCAAGGTCGCAGGATACGATTACAGCAAGCTGAAGAGAAAACAGATCCCGAAGGTTCGCCGTAAGCTCGGATTTGTATTCCAGAATTTCCGGCTGATCAAGGATCGTACAGTATATGAAAATGTAGCATTTGCCCAGCGGGTTATCGAAACCCCGGCACGTTACATCCGCCGTCAGGTACCTGCAATGCTTACAATGGTAGGCCTTGCAGACAAATACAAATCTTATCCCAGACAGTTGTCCGGTGGTGAGCAGCAGAGAGTTGCGCTGGCCAGGGCACTGGTAAATAAGCCGGATATCATCCTGGCAGACGAGCCTACAGGAAACCTGGATTCCAAGAATACCTGGGAGGTTATGAATCTGCTGGAGGATATCAACTCAAAAGGAACCACGGTTGTAGTGGTAACACACAACAAGGAGATCGTAAATGCCATGAAGAAGCGTGTTGTTACGCTGAAGAAGGGCGTTATCATCAGCGACGTGGAGAAGGGAGGCTATATCGATGAGGATTAGTTCAGTCGGTTATAGTTTCCGTCAGGGCTTTAAGAACATCCGCAGAAACCTGCTGTTCTCTCTGGCCTCCATCGGAACGATCGTGGCATGTCTGTTCCTGTTCGGACTTCTTTATGCAGTCATCATGAACTTCAGAACAGCGATCAAGAATATTGAAGGTAACATTTCCATTTCCGTCTTCTTTGAAGCCGGAACCACTGAGGATCAGATCAATCTGATCCGGGAACAGATCCGTACCAGAGATGAAGTGGCAACCATGGACTTCGTATCGGCGGATGATGCATGGAAGCAGTTCTCGGAAGCAAACTATGATGATCCGAATGCAGCAAGAGAGACGTTCGGAGACGATAACCCGCTTGCAAATTCAGCATCCTTTACCATTACTTTGAAGGACGTTTCAAACCAGGCGGATTTCGTTCAGTTCCTGAGTTCCATCAAGGGCGTCCGAAAGGTAAAGAGTTCGGAGTATACCGCAAACAATGTGGCAGCGCTGAATAAGTTTGTAGGTTATGCATCCGTATTTATCATTGCGATACTGTTCCTGGTATCCATCTTCCTCATCAGTAATACCATTACCATCGGTATTACGGTGCGTAAGGAGGAAATCCGGATCATGAAACTGATCGGTGCAACGAATGCATTTGTACGAGCGCCTTTCATTGTCGAAGGTGTGGTAATCGGTCTCATCGGTTCGGTGATCCCGGTCATCATGTTGTATTACATGTATGATGCGATCATTAATTATGTAGTCGGAAGGTTCTCCGTACTGCAGTCAATCTTTGAGTTTATTCCGGTAAATGAACTGTTCACGATCCTGGCTCCGGTATCACTTCTGATCGGAATCGGAATCGGTTTTATCGGAAGCTGGATGACAACAAGGAAGCATTTGAAGATCTAGTTTTTTAAGTCAGGGGGCGATTCGATGAAAAAACGAATGCGCATTCTGCTGGTGTTTCTTCTGATATTCGGTCTGAGCGGATCCGCTGTATTGGCAGATGATCCCGCCGTAAATGACGGTCAGGAGACCCAGACAGAGGCTGGGGAAAACAAGGATAAGAAGGATAAAAAAGAGAAAAAAGAAGAGAAGGATAAGGAAGAGGATAAGAAGCCTGAAGAGGATACTCCGGAGGATCCTTCGGAGAATACCGAAGAAGAAACGACCGAGAAGAAGGAAGAAGACAGCTCGGAAGAATCTTCAGAGAATCAGGAGGATACATCCGAAGAAGGTGGTCAGGAACAGAGCAGCGAGCAGAGCCAGACCATCACACCGACTTATTCTTCTGCAGAGATTGCTGCCCTTCGCCAGAAGTATTCCGAGAACCTGAAAGCAAAGCAGGAGGTTCAGGCGCGTCTGAATGAAATGAAGAAGCGTCAGAATGCATTTATCGAAAACCTTCAGGATATGGATCAGGAGATCATCGATCTTCAGGATCAGATCGATACCATGGAGGCAGAGCAGAGACAGGTCGATGCAGCTGTGGAGCAGCTCCGGTATGAGATGGAGTTTGCCGAGCAGGATGTTAACGCTCAGTACCAGAAGCTGAAAAAGCATATCCAGAATGCTTATGAAAACGGGAATTATTCCTATATGGATGCGCTTTTACATGCAGTGAATTTTGCTGATATCCTGAATAAGACGGAATATGTACAGCAGGTCAGCGCATATGATGCAGTATTGCTGGACAGATACAGGGAATCCCGGGAACGTCTGGCAAACCGTATGAAGATGCTGGAGACCATGACATCTGATTTCAGTCTGATGCAGCAGTATTATCAGGATAAGCAGGACGCGCTGGTTCTCCTTTCGGATGAAAAGGAAAAGCAGATCCTGAAATATCAGACAGAGATCGATGAAGAGCAGAAGGAACTGACAAAGCTGCAGGTTGAGGAGCAGATCCAGGCGAATCAGATTTCGCAGATCGAAGCTTCGGCACGTACGACGGTGACCTATACCATCACCAAGTACGAGGGTGGAACCCTGATCTGGCCGCAGCCTTCCAGCACTACGATCACATCCGATTTCGGATATCGTGGAGATATCGGAGTACCGGGTGCGACTGCATATCATCAGGGGATTGATATTGCAGCGAGTATGTATGATCCTGTAGTGGCTGCAGCGGACGGCAAGATCATTTATGTAGGATATTTCGGTACCGGCGGAAAAACGGTTATGATTGATATCGGCGGAGGGATCACACTGGTTTACCATCATCTGAACGATTATGCGGTTGAGATCGGAGATGTGGTTGAGGGAGGCCAGGTGGTAGGCCGTGTCGGAATGACCGGTGCAACCAGCGGTCCGCACTTACATTTCAGCGTCCGTGTGAACGGAGCATATGTAAATCCGAAGCCATATCTCGGAATATGATAGAAGGTATTTCATATGAAAAAGGGGGCGGTTGCATTTCTATGCAGCCGCCCATAAGATTTGACCGGAGTCGGTCGCGTTTTGCTGAATGAGAAAGGACATGAACATGAAAAAATGGAAACGTTGGATGGTAACCGGGCTGTCGGCTGCGATGCTGCTCAGTGTCGGCGGATGCGGAAAAGACAAATCCGATGACGCTTCGGAAGAAGGAAGTTCATCCGCAGCGGAATTCAACAGGGATTCGGATGCCGTTAAGCAGAAGACCAAGACCATCGAAGATATTATTGATAAGAATTTTTATTATAATATCGACCCTGCAAAACAGGAGGAGGCTTATTACGATTCCCTGATCGAGGGATTGGATGATAAGTATGCACAGTATTATACACCGGAAGAGTTTGCCAGAACCAAGGAGGATGATGATGGTGAATATGTGGGAATCGGTGCCACGGTCGCACAGAATATGGATACGGGTG